>JAQUNB010000059.1:2684-7171 GCA_028717825.1 Candidatus Omnitrophota bacterium | reverse complement strand
CTTTAAACGGTTCCGGAATATCAGAGAAAGCGAGTTCCTCTCTTATGCCTGCCATTATCACAAGAGCCAATGTAAACCCAAGCCCCGAGCTAAAACCAAAAACCATCGATTCCAGAAAGCTGTAGTTCCTCAGCACCATAAAAAGTGTGAGCCCCAAAACGGCGCAATTTGTGGTAATAAGCGGAAGGAAAATACCCAGCGCTTTATACAGCGCCGGAGCGGTCTTCCGGATGAACATCTCGACGAACTGCACTAAACTCGCGATGATAAGGATGAATATCACGTATTCCAAGAACGGTAAATTATACGGGACCAATATGTAGTGGTACGCAAGCCATGTAACGGTCGCCGCAAGTGTCATCACGAACGTCGTCGCTATCCCCAGCCCGATCGCGTTTTCGAATTTATTGGAGACCCCGATGAACGGGCATATCCCAAGAAAATACGCGAGAACGAAATTATTCGTGATAACCGCCGCTATAAATATGAAAATAAGTTGTTTTATCATTTTTTTTAAGTCTCAAACTGCCCGTGTCGTCATTGCGAAGAGCGTTCTCAGCGACGAAGCAATCTCGTTCTTTCGCGGAAGGTAGGGAACGGTTTAAAACCGTTCCCTACACAAAAACGCTCGCAAAGACGCCGTTTCGCCGCTTATAAGATGGGTTCCCGCTTAAACTTGTTTTTCCTTTTCCTCGCATATTCTTTTATCAATCATCTTAAATAGTCCCACAAAAAGCCCGAACGTTATAAAGGCGCCCGCCGGAAGAGCCATAACGGTCCAGGTAGTGAAATCGTGCCACATGACACGAAAACCGAAAATGGTCCCGGCGCCGAGTATTTCTCTTACCGACCCCATGGCGATAAGCGCACAAGTGAACCCCATACCCATACCGAACGCGTCCCAGAAGGACCTCAAAACCCCGTTCTTGGAAGCAAAGGCTTCAGCCCGGCCCAGGATAAGACAGTTCACGACGATAAGCGGGACATACGGCCCGAGCGCCTTACTTATCTCGAAGAAATTAGCTTTCAAAAAATAATCCGCCGCGGTAACGAATAAAGCGATGATCACGGTGAACATCGCGATCCGAACCTGCCCGGGGACAAGTTTTTTTATGATCGATATAGTGACGCTTGAACAAATGACGACGAACATCGTTGCCAAGCCCATGGAAAGACCAAAAAGCGCTTTCGTTGTAACGGCAAGCGTGGGACAGGTACCAAGGACCTGCACGAATATCGGGTTTTCCCGCCAGAGCCCTTTGAGAAAATCTTTTATCATATTTTTTGTTCCTCCGCGGCTTTTTTAAATAAAAGTTCACGTACGCGGCTAATTTTACTATTCAGCATATTCACGACCGCCCTTGAAGAGATCGTCGCACCGGTGATCGCCTCTATTTGGTAAGGCATGGTCGGTTTTTGCCCTTTTACGTATTCTATTGCGTGCGCAAGCCCGAGAGCCTTAAATTGTCCGCGGAACTTATCCGTTGTTATTTCAGCGCCGAGGCCGGGGGTCTCCTGCGACTCTATAACTTCGAAGCCCTTCATGGTCTCGACATCAGGGCTGACCCCCACAATAAGCTTAATGACCCCCTGATAGCCGCTGCCTTCCGCGAGAAACGCATATCCTAAAATATTTTTGTCCGTGTCTAAAACCTCAAAAATGTCTTTTTCAACGCCGGGTTTTATTTCCAAAACTTCCGGAAAAATACTTTTGATCGCGCGCTCTGTATCCGCGGCAATATTCACTTCTATCTTCGGCAAAGAATAATTGTAAACATACACAAGCGCCGCACCGGACAGGCCGCTAACGATCCCGAGGGCCGCGGCCATCTTCACAAAATTACTTGTAACAATTGATCTTATAGCTTTAAGTACCATGTTTCGCTCCAAACCTGCGGGGCCGTGTCATCCGGTTTATTAGCGGCGTTACCGCGTTCATAAGAAGTATCGCATACATAACCCCTTCCGGCAGGCCTCCCCAGTTCCTTATCACCATGGTGAGCACGCCGCAACCCGCGCCGAACACCCATCTGCCCTTTTTTGTGACAGGCGACGTTACCGGGTCGGTCGCCATAAAAATAGCTCCGATCAAAAGACCGCCGGCCAAGACGTGAAATAACGGCGGCGCGTATACAACGGGGTTTATGATGTAACACACCGACGCGAAAACCACTACGGTCCCGACATACGCGAGGGGGACGCGATAATCGATGATCTTTTTATAAAGGAGGTATACAAATCCTAACAAGAGCGCAAGCGCCGACGTCTCGCCGATAGAACCGGCAACATTACCAATGAAAAGCGGCGTATAGGGCGTGATCACGTGCTCGAATTTCGCCAGGCCCAAAGGCGTCGCCGACGTTACAGCGTCGAGCGTTATAGGCGCCGCCCACGTGGTAAGTGCAACAGGGAAAGCCGCCATCAAAAAAGCTCTGGCCATAAGCGCCGGGTTAAAAATATTACAGCCCAATCCGCCGAAGATCTCTTTCCCGAAAATAATAGCGAATACGCCTCCCAGGAACACCATCCATAAAGGTAACGCCGGCGGCAGGACCATCGCGTAAAGAAGAGCCGTAACGAGAAAGCTGTGATCACTTAGTTCGATATTTTTTTTACGTATTCGCTGGATCGTGTATTCCGTCAAAGCGCAGCTCACGACCGCGACAAGCATCACAAAGAACGCTTTCCACCTAAAAAAATACAGGCTCGCGAATATGTTCGGCACAAGCGCCACGATAACGCCTTTCATCATGCGCCGGGTATCCTGCGACGAATAAATGTGCGGTGAAACGTCTAACTTGATCTCTTTCATTGTCTTTTCTCCGCTATACGCGATTTCCCTGTTTTTATATACTGGACGAGCGGTATCCTTGACGGGCACACATACGCGCACGCCCCGCATTCGATACAATCGGTCGCGTGCAGCGCTTCCGTCTGTTCCCAAAACCCTTTTTTGGAATTTTTCATTATCTCCGTGGGGAGCAGATTTACAGGACATACGTCGACGCATTTCGCGCATCTTATGCATTGCCGTTCGCTATAAGATCTGACGGCTTTCCCCGACAGTATTACAATACCGGAACTTCCCTTAATTACCGGCGCGTCGAGCCCCGGCTGGGCGACGCCCATCATAGGTCCGCCGAATATTATCTTCTCCGGGTCACGGAACAGTTCAAGCCCGTAAGTATCGAGTATATCTTTAAGCGTGGACCCTACCCGAACTATAAAATTACCGGGCCTGTACATGGCGTCGCCGGTAATTGTCACAATGCGCTCAATGAGTGGTTTATTAAAATATACGGCTTCGTATATCGCGTAGATGGTCCCGACGTTCTGCACAAGGAACCCGATATCCATGGGCAGGCCCCCGGGCGGCACTTCAAGACCCGAGACAGCTTTAATGAGCTGCTTTTCCCCACCTTGCGGATATTTCGTTCTAAGCGAGACCAGTTTTATTTTTCTAAGTGATTTTGGGATGACATCTTTCAAGACTTTTTTGAAAGCGAAATGCGCGGCTTTTTTATTATCTTCTATCGCGATACAAACGTTTTCCGGGTTCAGGATCCTTATGACGATATCTATCCCCCTAATGATCTCATGTGCCTTTTTCGTCATTAAAATATGGTCGCATGTTAGATAAGGTTCGCATTCCGCGCCGTTAATGATAAGGTGCTTTATCCTTTTCCCTTCAGGAGGGCTGAGTTTAACATGTGTCGGAAAACCTGCCCCGCCCATTCCGACGATACCGGCAAATCTTATCTTTTCTTTCATTTCTTCTTTGGATAATTTTTCTATATCGATTTCCACGTAATGTTTTTTTTCTTTTGTTTTATCCCTTTTAACGAAAATCGACTCAACCGGGCCCATCGAAGGATGGAATGCGTTTTTTATGTCGATGACTTCGCCGTAAACCGAAGAATGGACATTGCTTGAGATAAAACCGGCGCTTGCGCCGATGATCTGAGATTCTTCCACATAATCGCCTTTTTTCACTACGGCGCGCGCGGGGGTCCCTATATGTTGGATAAGCGGGATAACGGCAATATCCGGTAAGGGAGCCTCCCTGAGAGGCTCTTTTATGGTCGGTTCTTTATCATAGGGCGGATGGATCCCGCCGGGAAAAGTCGAAAGCGTCATCTCACCTTCCCTACAACAGTATGTGCTTTATTCGCGGCATATTTACCGTCATTTAAGTGGAATTTCATTATACCTGCGAGGCTTCGCTTGTCAATTATAATAGTTTCTCCTTCCTCTGAAACATTTCCGCCATCTATCCTGTCTCCGTGTTGAAACTCTAAACCTTAAATAAATTCAAAATCGTAAACACAAAACTCAAAACCACTGTTTTAGGTTTGCAGCGTTTGGGTTTGTTTAGAGTTTTTAATAATATAAAATGCTTTATATTTGTAATTAAAATTGCGCCTTATAATGATTTATTGTATAATTAGCTCGATTTAAAAATATCCACCAACAAAAAAGAACATATC
>JAQUNB010000059.1:0-2584 GCA_028717825.1 Candidatus Omnitrophota bacterium | reverse complement strand
TTTGGGTTTGTTTAGAGTTTTTAATAATATAAAATGCTTTATATTTGTAATTAAAATTGCGCCTTATAATGATTTATTGTATAATTAGCTCGATTTAAAAATATCCACCAACAAAAAAGAACATATCATGTTCAACAAAAAAAACCGAAAACCGTCTTGTTGCGAAAAATGTCAAAACTACTGGATATGTGAAACCAAATGGTATCGCGGGGAGAAGAATAAAGAGAACACCTGCTGTTCCGTATGCACGCTTTATGAGTCATGCTGGGCCATCATACCAAAGCTATCCGGATTAAAGCCGTAAGATATTTTCACAATAATTGCGTTAATACTTTTCTTTACGAGTAAGGATCCCGCCAGCTATCCCTATTATCGCGAACGTAATGCCGCTTGAGAACAAGATCAAGGCGTTTGAAAAATGCTTCGCAAGGTTCGCCGTTAAGAACATAAAAATAAGAAAAGCCAAGTGGATGACGACCTCTGTGGAGCTAAAGATCCGCCCTCTTACCTTGTCAGGCACGAGGATATGAATAAGCGTATTGGTGCAGATAAAGATCGGCGCGCTCGCCGCTCCCACAAGCATTATTAATAGGCCCGCGGTTACAAGCCCTGCGCCCCTATCCGTATACAGCGTGAACAGACCTATGAACAAGCCGCATAATACGAAACTTGCGAATATCGACCTTATTTTTGAAAAGGCCTGACAGAGTTTCCCATATACAACCGTCCCTAAAAACAGGCCGCAGCCTAAAAACACCCCCAGAAAACCGAGTGCTTCGGTCACGGAGCCGAACTTCTCTTGGACGAAAACTATTATCACGCAAAAAATAGCCCCGGCACCGGCCATAAGCATAAAAATGGCGCCGGTAACTATGCGCATCTTGTCTCTATTGACCAAATACCCGAAGCCTTCCATGAGTTCTCTTCGGACATCGCGCCTTAAGGTTTTTTCAAGGATGTCTTTCGTTATTTGAATATCCTCTTTTACGGTCGGAAGTTTCTTGCGTGGAGTGATAAAAACGATCAGAACGGCCGACAAGAAATAACTCAAGCTGTCGAGATAAAATCCCCACACGCAGCCCACCCATTTAACAATGAGCCCCGCTATCGCCAAGCCCAGCATCGTCGCTATCATCCGGGTGGTGTTGGACAGTGAATTCGCCACCATAAGTTTATCTTCGGCAACTATGTCCGGGATCAATGCCATTTTGGACGGTAGAAAAAATCTTGTCGTTGAAAAAATAAGAAAAACAATAATATATATCGGCATTATCAGTTTGAGAAAAATAAAGATCGGGATGAGAAGCACCAAGAGGCCTCTGACGATATCGGAGATGATCATCACTTTCTTCCGGTCCCATCTGTCTACGTATACACCCGCGACCGGGCCTATGATAAAAACAGGTACGACTACGAAGAAAAGCAACTTCGCGAGCGCCATGACGGATCCGGGCTGATTGGCATACACCAGCGCGATCAGCGCCATCTGGTTCAACCTATCCCCGAATTCAGAAATTATCTGGCCGGACCAAAGTGCGAAAAAATCTTTCTTAAAAAGGACTTCTCTGAAATGGACCATTGTTTTTCTGTGGAGCCCGCGAGTGGAATCGAACCACTGACCTAAGCATTACGAATGCTTTGCTCTACCAGCTGAGCTACGCGGGCCTTTTGTTGGCTTAAAATCAATTGTTGTTTTCATCGCGAAATTCGGGATTAAGTATACCAAATTTAACGCGCGGAGGCTATACCGTATCTTAATTTTCGGCTTCAGCCGGCTGCTCCACGTTCCACGCTCCGGCGCCGGATGAGGCTCTCTTTAGAACTATTTCTTTTTTTTGTTCTGTTTTCGGTCCGAGGCCAAAGGTTTCCGGCCACGGTACGGAGGTTTTCTCGAGTGATTTTTCCACAATGATCCGCGCTAGGACCGTACCGTTCGCTATATCGCGATAGACCTCGTCCACACCTACGTTAAATTCCGTAATCTTGGCTTCCTCGCTTGAATAATCTTTATATACCACTTTTTCTACTTTTAGGCGCAGTTTGTTCACATTAAATATTACCGGCTTCACACTCGCTTCTTCGGAAGCGTCCTCCCGCGTTATTTTGAGGAACCCGAGGTTCATCTCCCCATCCGCGTTCTTAATGACGGTGAATTCTTTTATCGTGACCACGAGCTCATTCAAATATACTTTTTTCTTTAACAGGGCCTTGAGATCATAATCGATATAAACTTCGGGAATATCGATCATAACCCTGTCCTTGAACCCTTTGGGATTATAAAGTTTTAGTTTTTTCATTTCAATAACCGGTTTTGTTATTTCCGCCTCGATCTCGGACATGTGGAGTTTAAGCCCCGTGATCTGTTCCGCCTCTTTGCCGACTATTGTTTTTATTATAGTTTCTTTAAACACATACAGCACAAGAAAGACCATTAGAATAGTGATCACAACATAAACCAATTTTTTTATCATTTCGTCCTCCTGGGGGCTTTTTACAATGCCTCGGATTTTCTCGCGTTAAAAAACAATTTGACGGCACATAGGATCAAAAAAATGCCGAACCAGACTCTAAGGCTTTCTCCGGG
>JAQUNB010000058.1 GCA_028717825.1 Candidatus Omnitrophota bacterium | reverse complement strand
AAGGCGACAAAAAAAAAGCGAAAGAAGAATGGGAACAAGCGGCGAAATTAGATCCGGAAAATAAAGAATATAGGGAAAAGATAAAAAAAATAGAACCAAGATTTAAATGGTTCATTAAAAGGTGAGAGAGATAATATGGAGAAAAATCACGATGTTCTGGAGCTTAAAAAGAAAGCGATCTCCGTGCGCAGGGATGTTCTTACGATGCTTGAAAAGGCTGGGAGCGGGCACACGGGAGGGTCGCTATCAACGATCGAGATACTGGTCGAACTTTATTACCGGATACTAAACATAGATCCGTCGCACCCGAAGAAGAGGGAACGGGACAAATTTGTTCTCTCGAAAGGGCACGGTTGCCCCGCTCTTTATGCCGTTCTGGCTGATCGTGGATTTTTTCCGAAAGAAGAGCTAAAGACCTTAAGGACCCTTAAGAGCCGGCTCCAAGGGCACCCGCAGTTTGGATTGCCGGGGCTCGAAATATCGAGCGGTTCGCTCGGACAGGGACTCTCAATTTCCGTCGGCTTGGCTCTGGCCGACAGGATGGACGGGATAAAAGCGAGAGTATATTGTCTTATGGGAGACGGCGAAACGAACGAAGGGCAGGTTTGGGAAGCGGCGATGACGGCGGCGCATTATAAGATCGACACGCTTTGCGCGATAGTAGATTACAATAAACTTCAGATAGACGGCATGTGCTGCGAAGTAAAGGACATGGGTGAATATAGAGAAAAATGGGAACATTTCGGATGGCATGCGATCGAAGCTAACGGCCATGATTTTGACAGCCTTGATAGAGCTTTCAAAGAAACTCAAAGTGTGGTAGGAAAACCACAGATCGTGATCGCGCATACGGTTAAAGGAAAAGGAGTTTCTTTTATCGAGAACAAGGCTGAATGGCACGGCATAGCACCGAAAAAAGAAGAACTCGTAAGGGCCTTAGCCGAGCTGGATGCGGAAGAAAAGATGTTAACAAAGTAGTTGTTCTTGGCGGGGGAAGGTTCCCTTAAAAAGGAGTGTACACTATGCTTAAATGGCGCCTAATAATGATGAATGTCAAACAATACAAGACGATCATCATCGTCACGGTTATTGTTATCCTTCTTTTAATATTATCGGTTATCGGGCTCATGTCGTTGGAATCTTTTTATAGAAAGATGACGCTTGCGACAATGCCCGTTCAATTTATTATGGCGGGTATTCATGCGGCGATATTTGTGTTCATGTATCTTACTTTTATGCAAGGCGGTTTTGCTAAACTCGACAAAGCTCCAATAAAAGGCAAAGATGTAGCAATAACATGGGAAGATGTTATTGGAATGCGTGATGCCAAGCAAGAGGCTTGGGAAGTGGTCCAGCTTATTAAAGACAGGGCCAAGGTCCAGAAGATGGGCGGGAACGTGATTAAGGGGCTTTTGATGTTAGGACCGCCGGGATGCGGTAAAACTTATATGGCAAAGGCTATTGCGACAGAAGCGAATCTTCCTTTTATATCGATGTCGGGAAGCGAATTTGTCGAAGTGTTCGTCGGCGTAGGCGCATCGAGGGTCAGGAAACTTTTTCAGAAAGCACGGTTCCTTTCCTACGGATACGGCGGATGTATCATCTTCATAGACGAGATCGACGCTATCGGACGATCAAGGACTTTTAGTTTTATGGGAGGGCAGGAAACTAATAGTACCCTGAACCAGCTTCTGGCAGAAATGGACGGGCTCAAAGGCAAAGAGGAAAATGTTGTTGTTATCGGCGCGACAAACGCGCAAGAAGAGTTCCTCGATCAGGCGCTGCTCAGGCCCGGTAGGTTTGACAGGAAGTTGATCGTTTCTCCGCCGTCGCAGGAAGACAGGGAAGAGCTATTCAGGTTCTATCTTAAAAAAATCAAAGCGGATCCGAATATGGATCTCGGCAGGCTCGCGCGCAGGGCGGTCGGCAAAAGTCCGGCCGATATCGCCAACATTGTCAAAGAATCCGCGCTCATTGCTACTCGCAACAAGAAATTTGTCGTGGGGCTCAAAGAAATGAGCGAAGCGTTCGAACGCGTGGATCTTGGAATAAAATATAGGTTAACCGTAACGCACAAGGAAAAAGAGATGACGGCGCACCACGAATCGGGGCACCTGATAGTGAATTATCTAAAAGCTCCCGCGAAGACCGTCTTCAAGGCGAGCATTATACCAAGACGCGGTACGCTTGGCGTTGTGTGGAACCCTGATCGGGAAGAGCTGCATACTCACAGCAAAGAATATATTTTATCGGACATTATGATAGCCCTTGGCGGATACGCAGCTGAAAAACTAAAATACGGGACAACCAGTACCGGTGTCTCAAGTGATTTTCGGGCTGCCATGACCTTTGCGCATAACATGGTATGGAAGTTCGGTATGGGCG
This sequence comes from Candidatus Omnitrophota bacterium, assembly GCA_028717825.1. Taxonomy (GTDB): domain Bacteria; phylum Omnitrophota; class Gorgyraeia; order Tantalellales; family Tantalellaceae; genus JAQUNB01. The sequence continues at coordinate 4,854 of JAQUNB010000058.1, read as the reverse complement.
ATTCAGGATATGTGGGGGATTATACGGTTATTCCCAAGGAAGAACTTTCGGAGGAAATAAAACTTATCCTGAACAACGACACGAATGCGATCATGAGACGTTGTTTAAAAGAAGTAGAAGAGGTTCTTACCGAAAAACGTAACGTGCTCGAACGGTTCGCCAGCGAACTGTTAAAACGTGAAGAACTGGAATATGATGAGATCATCGCTATTTTTAGTGAGTATGGGATCTCTGAACTTAACGATTCCGGTCCTTCGGTGGATACGCGCTGGTCGCACGGTGCATAACTGGGAAAACATGAACAACACGTGCAAAAAAAAGATATTTTTTTGTGGTTTAATAATGGCAACCGCGTTTCTTTTCGCAAACGGGTGCGCCCCGACTTATCCCAAGGAAACATTACCGGAAGCCGTTAAGGAAATATGCAAGAGCGAATATAATATGAATGTGGAAGTTACCGTTGAGGGTAACACCATCGGTATATATTATCCCATGACGGGGCTTCTTGATGTGAATTTGGGGATAAGCGAACAAGCGTGGGATACCATAAGCAACCTTCTTTTGATCGCCTCAAGGATCGTTCTGAGCACTGATGCCGATATAAAGTTCTATTGTCTTGTGACTCAGGACGCCAGACTTCCGGAGCTTCAGGTCGTTATCATAAAATATGTTGATGACGTAAAAAGGAGCCTTTATACCGACATATCGAGGGATGAAACCTTCAAGAGGACGCTTTTCAGCATTAACTTGACACCGCAGGCAAAAAAAGAGCGTTCCATAGAAAGGATCTTCGATAAACTCGAGGTAGACCCCGCGGCAAGGGACAAGGTTCTGGAGGAATTTTTCAGGAGTCAACCGACAAAGCTTAGTGATATCGGTTACTGGAGAGGGAAATTTTACTTAAAAGATATTACTCTGGAAGAGTTTCTCGCGGCGCAAATTGTCAACAGGATGAAGATGGATTTTAGGGTGAACAAGGACTTGGCCGGGCTTTTTAATTACGAGGAAGCAGAAAGCGTTTATGTCCCGCAGGATAGCACAGGGTCATTTTTCGTAAAGTTCAAAATAGCGGATCAGAAGCAAGAAGACGACGGGAAAAATATACGCATCAAAAAAATACAGGAGATACTGCGTATCGCGAACGAAGTGGTATATGGGTACAAGTTCCAAAAATTCGACTATCTGGTGCTCGAAGATCTGCTCGAAAACGCTAAACTTAAAATAACCGGCAGTAATGTTTACAATTACGCGAAAGAGAAAAGTCCTATAGAGAAAATAGTCGAAGCGCCTGCCGGATATTTCTAAGCGGGAACGGATTGGTTAAAGAGCGTATATGATAGCGATGCATGGCAGGGTATTAAGAACGTACATGGTATATGGCGCCGATGAAAACGAGAGACGGAGGACGATCGTTCGCTGCGCTCACTAGGACGAGAGACGAGGGACGAATCTCTGGCAGATGGCATTTAGCATATGGCATATGGCAGAGCGCATGGCCAGAGCGACGTGCGTGACTAGTGACTAGTGGCTCGTGTCTAATCGTTCGGGTTTCGGGGTTCGTTATCCGGACGTCATTTCCGCGCCAAGGCGAGCATGAAGAGGCGTTCAGCGGGAATCCAATAAAATTTAAATATAACGTAGAGGCGGGGTTTCCCCGCCCTGTTCGACAGAGAGTGCGAGATCGTATGAGAGGGCGAGGGGACCTCGCCCCTACGATGGATTCAGAAAAAATAATGTAGAGGCACACCCACAAGAAGACATAACAAATATATGAGGCGGTTACGAGAAACAGTACTCTGAACAGAAACGGCTTTTCATGGTTTACAAAATTAACCTTTGATTGAATAACAAAAGTATTACGACACGAAAGGAACCCGAGAAATGGCGGAAGAAGTAAAAAAAGAAGCGACAAGAGATGGATTTGGTAAAGCGCTTTTGGAGTTGGGCGCAGAAAACGAAAAAATAGTCGTATTATCAGCCGACCTTACCGAATCTGTAAGAGCGCATTGGTTCAAAGAAAAATATCCCAATAGGTTCATTAGCCACGGTGTGGCGGAACAGGATATGATAAGCGCCGCCGCGGGGTTTGCCCTTTCAGGGAAAATACCGTTCGCATGTACTTTTGGTGCGTTCGCGAGCGGACGCGCGTGGGATCAAGTTAGAGTGTCTGTTGCTTATATGAATTTAAATGTCAACATTGTCGGCACCCATGGCGGTATCTCGGTCGGTGAAGACGGTGCTACTCACCAAGCCTTGGAAGAAGTAGCACTTATGAGGATCATCCCGCGTATGACGGTGGTCGTGCCGGCGGATGCCGAAGAAGCCTTTGCCGCTACAAAACAGGCCGCGTATCTTCCAGGCCCTGTATATTTACGGCTCGGCAGGGCAAAGGTGCCAATACTCAAGAATAAACCCAAATTCGAGATCGGGAAAGCGAACATTATGGCTGAAGGTAAAGACATGACGATAATTGCGTGCGGCCATTTAGTGAAAGACGCAATAGACGCTGCCGAAGAGCTGAAGACTAAGAATATTCACGTACGTGTGATCGATCTACATACGCCCAAGCCCATTGATGCGGAGGCGATAAAAAAAGCCGCAAAAGAAACGGGTGCGATCCTTACGGTTGAAGAACATACTATTTACGGGGGCATGGGTAGTGCCATCGCAGAAGTTGTTGTTCAGAGCGAACCTGTTCCGATGAAGATCATGGGGATAAAAGATGTTTTTGGCGTCAGTGGTCCCACCGAAGAATTATATAAATATTTCGGTTTGACCAAAACGGATATTATCCGTGAAGCAGAAAAGTTATTTGCGAGAAAAAAGAAATAAATACGAAAGTGTAAAGTTTCTAAACTGTCATAAATAAACCAACAAAGCTTTTAAGTCGGACAGCCTAACGATGATTTTTACCACAGCACCTGCCAAAGTGAATCTTTTTCTTGCCGTTCTTGGTAAAAGACCCGATGGATATCACGAGATAGATACACTATTCGAAAAAATCTCAATTTTTGATAACATAACAGTTGATATTACTCCCGGCAATACCGTTATTAACTGTAGTGACCCGTCTATTCCGGTTGATGGCGATAGTCTGCTCGGTCGCACTATACGAGAATTCAAGGATAAAACAGGCAAAAAAACTAATTTCAACGTAAATGTCGAGAAAAATATCCCCGTTAGTGCCGGTCTCGGAGGAGGATCCAGCGATGCTGCCGCGCTACTAAGGGCCCTTAATAATATTTGCGGTAACCCATTACAGGAAACGGACTTATTAGCTATTGCACGACAACTGGGTGCGGATGTCCCTTTTTTTATTAAAAACTATGCTTTTGCAAGGGGCTCTGGTCGCGGAGATATTATCGAAGAGGTAAAGGCCTCTTATAGATTATCACATATAGTTATTAAGCCGCCTTATGGGATATCTACCCGCGAAGTATACGGGAAGGTGTCTTCTTTTGACTTGACAAACAAGATGACGGTTGATAGAATGATGACCGCTTTTTCGAGCGGAGAAAATATAAACTCTATAGTAAAAAATCTTCGTAACGATTTACAAACAATAGTATTACGAGATTTTCCCGATCTTGAAAAAATTTTCTCAGAACTCAAAAAAGCGGGCGCTCTGGGTGTGCTTTTATCCGGCAGCGGGCCAAGTGTTTTTGGTATTTTTCAAGAAGATAAAATAACGCAAGCAGAAAGAAAAATACGCGGGATTTTTTTACCTGAAGATAATTGGCAGGTATTCGTAGCAAAAACATGTTGATCTTGGTCCACTTTTATATAGAGAACAGATGACGCGGCGAGCTTAAATGCAATACAGGGCAAGTAGCGAGATGCAAAGAGCGAATGTCTAACCGGACATATCTCATCTGGCTCTATGGTCGGAAGAATTAATTGGTCCCGGAAAGTGGGATCAAGCGCATCTACAGTAAAGAAAGGAGAACTAGATGAAGATCACAGAGGTCAGGATATTTCCCACAGAGAGCAAAGACGGTAAGCTTAAGGCGTTCGCGACCATGACGTTCGATGACTGGTTCGTTGTCAGGAACGTTAAAGTCATACAAGGCACGAACGGTCTTTTTGTCGCGATGCCATCCAGAAAAGCGATGGATGCCTGCGGGAAATGCAATTTTAAAAATGCCGTCGGCAGTAAATACTGTAACCAGTGCGGGTCTCCGCTCGAACAGAGGCAGCCATCCCAAGAAACTAGCGGTGATCTTGACAAGCAAGGGAATCATATGGATATAGCCCATCCCATAACACAGGAATGCAGACTTTACATACAGGAAAAAATATTGGAAGCCTTTAACAAAGAAGCAACAGTAGGTTCTCCTAGAGGAGAATCCCGAAGCGAGCGGCCGAGAGCAAAAGGGCGGGAATCAGCTCCCGCACGACCCGAGATTAATATTGAAGAAGAAGCTTCAAGAGACATTGAGCTTTAAGAGAAAAGATCTTGAAATAAGATAAATTGGCGGAGGCACCTCTAGGAATCACAGGATGCCTCCGTTTAGCTTATGATTGGCGGGTTGTGTAATGGTAGCACCGCAGCTTTTGGAGCTGCTTGTCAAGGTTCGAATCCTTGCCCGCCAGCCAAATTTTGCGAACGCAAAATTTGGTCCTGAAGATGCGACGAGAAGGAGCAGCTGAAGGACCTTAAAGCAAAAGCGAATGCGAAAATTGGTCCTGAGAAAACGACGAGAGGAAGTTTTCGAGGGACCTAAAGACAACCGCGAGCACAAATTTGAAAATAGGAAAATCAGGATAACTCATGAAAGACGTATCAGCGGTCATTCTCGCAGCGGGCTTGGGAACCAGAATGAAAACAGACACGCCCAAAGTGTTACATGAGCT
>JAQUNB010000057.1 GCA_028717825.1 Candidatus Omnitrophota bacterium | reverse complement strand
GCAAAAGCGATCATAAGTTTGTGCCTAAGACTTTTTCTGCTTATCGACAAAAACTCCAAAAGACCCATAAAACACCTCCGATTATTTTATCAACAACCGCGAATACACGCCTTTAATAATAACCTTAATCGCTCCTCCAGGCAAATAATAGCGCCTCGGATCAAGCAGGTTCTGTGTAACGCCAAAAACAGCGTATTTACCAGCTCGGTATCGATAACATAACAAACTATGCTGGTTTTCTACGGGTGGCAGCAGATAATTCGATAACAGCACAAGTGAGGCCACAGGCGAATGCAGATGCGCACAAAATGCCTGCTGACAAGATCCGTAGAAAGCCAGCATGAATTTTAGCATAATCTCGGTATCCGCTGCTGAATGTATCAAGGATACATGACAGGCAGTGAAAAGTCAAAAAGGCACAATCCAATAAATATAATATTAAAAGTCTGGTAGGTTGTTCCCTGCGTTTTATGAGCCGACCGGCATTAAGTCAATTTAAAACCACTTTTTTTGAATTCCTCGATCAGCACGTCTTTGGCAATGCCCGTGTCTATGTGGTCCCATGGAAGTTTTTCATCAAAAGAATATCTGCGATATGCCTCGTCATATATATTCATACCGGCATCCGAAAAAGCTTTTTCCCAAATATTGAAGTCAAAAAAATCCGCCCAGCTATCGAGTCTCGCGCCAAGAGTCCACGCCTTAAATATAACCTCTCCGGTCTTTCTATTTCCTCTAGATATACACGCCTCAAGGATCGATTGCGGAATATCGTGGATCTCGATGGAAACTTTCCGGGTTGAAGAGGCAATAAGTATATTTTTTGCCCTGATCAGATCCTCTTTTTTTCTGATCCCGACCCATTGTAGCGGTGTATGCGCTTTTGGTATAAAAGGATTAACGCTAACTTTAATCTCAGCGGCTCCGCTAGAAACAATCCGCTTCAGGTCCGACAAATGTCGCGCCAAATACGCGATTTTCTTCACTTCGTCGTCTATGCTTTCGACGGGGAATCCGACCATGAAATAAAGTTTGAGACGTCTCCAGCCGTGTTCATACGCCAAAGACGCCGACTTACACAACACTTCCGTGTCTATATCTTTTCTTATCGCCTTCCGGATCCCGTCATCGGCGCTCTCCGGAGCGAACGTAAGCCCGGTTTTACGCAAGGTCGACATCATCTCGGGAAGAGCATAAAATTTTTCATCAACACGCAATGAAGGGATAGAAACGCCAACCCCGAGACTGTCAAACTCTTTTATTATCTCTTTTACAAGCTCCGCCAAATGCGGATAATTTACACTCGAGAGGGATAAAAGTGATATCCTGTCATAACCCGTATTTTCATAGGTGGCCTTGCATATCTCCATGACCCGTCCGATAGTCCTGGTACGAAGCGGCGTATTTGTGAATGACGCCTGACAAAAGCGGCATTTATGCGGACACCCTCTCATGATCTCAACGGCTATCCTATCATGTATGATGCGTGTGATCGGGGTTATCTGTTTAACAGGATAATAGGAATGCTCAAAATCTGTTACCGTAGATCTTCGAATGCTTGAGGGAACATCTTCGAATAACGGGTATAAACCAAGATATTTTCCGCCGGCATATTTTGCCTCGTAAAACGAAGGCACATATACCCCGGGGAGACGCACAAGATGTTTCAAGATCTTTTTTCTGTCAGATGTGGCCGCCTTTATTTTTTTATATTCATCAATGAACACGGGCAAAGCCTCTTCCCCGTCCCCAAGAAGGAACGCGTCTATGAAAGCGCTCATGGGCTCCGGGTTATACGCGGAGGTTCCTCCTGCGATAACCAAAGGCTCATCATCTTTTCTTTCGCTTGATCTTATAGTAATACCTCCAAGCGAAAGCATCTCAAGTACGTTAGTATAGCTAAGCTCATATGCCAGAGAAAAACCTACTATATCGAAACTAGATATATCCCTTTTTGATTCCAAGCTAAAGAGTTTTACTCCGTTACGCCTCAACTCCAGCCTCATATCTTCCCACGGCATGAACGCGCGTTCACATTGGATGTCGTCCCTTTCGTTAAGGAGGTGATAAAGTATCTTGAACCCTAGATAGCTCATCCCTATTTCGTAAGTATCTGGATACGCGAGAAGAACGGACGTTCTCTGATCTGTAAACGTTTTTTTTACGCTATTTATCTCGCCGCCGGTATATCTGGCGGGCTTTTGTACATTATCCAAGATTCTGGTCAGCTGTTCCATAATAGACTTTGTATTATTTGTTTTTATTGTATCTCTCCGTTTGTTTTGAGATATTCTCTGATAGTGTCAAAAACCGTGGACGCTTTAGAGACCACACCTACATTGATCGTCTGTCTTGTTTTTATCACCGGGGCCAGATCACGAGCGCCGGCTTCTACATTTGCCCCGGCAAGATCCTCCCGGGTATAAACCCCCAATATCAGCCCCAAAAAGACCAAACGATTCCCCATAACTATATTTTCACGCACCGAGAAAGTACCGGTGTTATAAATAAAAACGGGGCTTCCGCTTGAGCCGGGAAAAACAGACGCATCGATCAAAAAAAGCGGTAGCCCGAAATAATCGACGCTTAAAGGCGTCGCAGTTATACCGCGCCTAGCTATAGGCAGCAGGTTTTTCAGATCATACAGCCCGCTTGGATACCCCACAAAGATGATTTCTTCTATTGCGTCCAGATCCTTTATATTTGTCTCGTTCATGGAAATATTCTCAGTTATCGACTTAAAGAAAATATTCCATGAACGTTTTTTCATTTTCTGCAATATAACGTCCAATGGCATTACCGCAACATCGATATTAGGATTTTTATTCAAGAACCATCTGCTTTCGAAAAGATCTATCTCAACTTTATAATTCTCACCGAGGACGGGTTTATTGTTTTCCGCCTTAAGAAAAAAGAAACGCCCCATCTTCGCACCTTTTACAACATGCTTACTGGTAACAAGAAAATATCTCTTTTTATTTTTATCCCACGCATACTCAACAACAAACCCCGTCCCGACTTCAAGAACTTCCTTTCCCTGTTCATCGGTCTTTTCCGTCTCTATCCTGACCGTCGCAAAAAAAAGCTGTTCGGAAAGGGTCATTGCGTCCGATGCCAGAGTTTCCGGAACGGGAAGAGCAAAGCCAACAAGATATGCCATCATTGTCACAAGAGCAAAAAACTTAAGGATTTTCATTTTATTCTCCGTTTCTGAAAGCTATTATTAGCACGGCAGAAACATCCCCGCGCATTTTTGGGTCAGACCGCATGTTTATAAATTCGTCCTTCGGCTTATGCTTAATAAGATTCCAACATTTATAAGGAACATTAGCGTATTCGAGCCGCCGTAGCTTATTGCCGGAAGAGGAAGCCCTACTACAGGCATTATCCCTATCGTCATGGAGATATTAGTAAACATTTGAAACGCGATCAAGGTAACGATACCGGTAGCTATGGCTTTACCGTAAATATCACTGACATCGGATATGATCTTCATCCCTCGGATCACAAGCGCCATGTAAACACCGATCAATATCAAACCTCCCACAAAACCCCATTCCTCTCCGATGACCGAAAAGATAAAATCAGTATGCTTTTCGGGAAGGAATTTTAAATGACTCTGTGTACCGTTAAGCCACCCTTTTCCGATAAACCCGCCTGAGCCCACCGCGATCTTTGATTGTATGATCGTATACCCGGCACCAAGAGGATCGACGTTCGGATTAATAAAGACCATTAAACGGCTCTTTTGGTAATCCTTCAAAAAATGCCAGAAGATCGGCATGCTGACAAGCCCGGAGATAAGTGTCACCATAATATGTTTAACATTGCCTCCGCAAATATACATGACGGCGAAAAAGACCGGTACAAAAATAAAAGCTGTCCCAAGATCCGGTTGTAGGAAGATCAATAGTCCCGCCGGTGCGATGATCAAAAGCCCTCCTATAAAGCTGCTCAGGTTCTTTATCTTCTCTCTTCTCTCACCCAAGAACGCCGCCAAAGCCAGTATCGTGGTCAGCTTAACAAATTCCGAAGGTTGAAGCGAGAACGGTCCAAAATCTATCCATCTTTTTGCTCCGTATCGTTCTCCGCCGAAGATAAGCAAAAAAAGTAAAGCTAATAAATTCAACCCATACAAAATATAAGCAAAATCCAGTATTTTCAAATAGCTAATATTGGAAAATACTAAAAGAAAAAATCCGCCGATAAGGACCCATATTATCTGTCGTATCACCAATGGGTCCAATTCGCCGGGCTTAGCCGCCTTATCCCATGTGGCGCTATAAACAGACAACACTCCAATAAGCGCTATAAGAAAGGCCGTAAACAACAGAACTCTGTCTAATTTGCCGTGTTTAGGTCTCACCATATATCCCCAACCGTAGAAATAACATTAAAGATTTTCCTCTTTTGTTTTCTCGGATCCGAGGGTTAAGATACCCAGTTCTTCCGCTTTGGCAAAAACTTTTCCGGCCGTCTCGGCAGCGTAATATCCGCCTCTCCCGCCAAACTCATCAAAAACCACGACCGTCAGTCTCGCATCATCAAAAGGCGCGAAACCGGCGAACCATCCATGGTCCCTGTTCTTTCCGGTCTGAGCGGTCCCTGTCTTACCGGCAACAACCACGTCTTCGAGCTTTGCTTTCATCCCAGTACCCTTGGGATCGTTAACGACCCTTCTTAATCCTTCACGAACAGTATTTAGCGTCGAGACGGACAAGCCCAGATCCTTTCCTTCTTCTTTCTCTACATAGACGTCTCCGACCTTTTCCACAATATACGGTTTTACCAGATAACCGCCATTGGCAAAAACAGACATCATTTTTGCTACCTGTATCGGCGAGGACAACAAATACCCCTGTCCGATAGAATAGTTCGCCGTATCCCCCTTATACCACTCATCATTAATATTCTTTTTTTTCCAATCTCTGTTGGGAAGTATTCCGGCTTTCTCGGCCGGCAGATCAATTCCCGTACAACTTCCGAACTCAAATCTTTTGGCACACTCGTATATATTGTTTTCCCCCAGCAAAAGACCTAAATTAACAAAATACACATTGCATGAATTTTTGAGGGCATCTGCCATATCCATTTGGCCATGCCCATCATCTTTCCAACAATTGATCCGGGCCCTGCCAAGCATAAAATAGCCGGGACAGTTAAAAGTCTTGTGACTTGACGCGCTCCTTGTAGCGAGCGCGGCGCTTGCTACAACAGCTTTAAAAACTGAGCCAGGAGGATACACTCCCGTTATAGCTCTATTCATTAAAGGATGTTCCGGATTTCTCAAAATATTTCTTACTTCTCGGTTCCTTTTCTTATCGATAAATATTGACGGGTCAAAAGAAGGCGCGCTTGCCATCGCCAATACCGCTCCATCCCGCGGAGACATGGCGATTATAGCGCCTCTTTTCCCAACTAAAAGGCCGTCACAATATTTTTGGAGGTCCGCATCTATCGTAAGCTGGACATCCTTTCCGGGAACAGGCTCCAAGATCCCCAATACGGTCATTTCTCTCCCTCGATGATCCACCTCTATCTGTTTTCCTCCGTGATACCCTCTGAGATAATTGTCATAGTATTCCTCAATACCGCTTCTTCCAACCAGATCGTTTATGTAATATCCATAATGTTTTAATTTTTCAAACTCGGAACTGTTAATAAGCCCCAGATAACCGACCAGTGCCGCAGCGGAATTACCATATAAATATTTTCTTTTGGTCGAAACCTCTACGGCAAGCCCAGGATAATCCAGTTCGATCTCTTCCATGTGTATCGCTTTTTCTGTCCCGATGTCCTCGGCTATACAGATCGGCGAAAAAGGACGCCAGCGGCTCTTTTTTATATCCTCTAAAATTTTACTTTTGGGTATATTGAAGTACTTGTTTATTACACCCGCCAAAGCATCCTTGTCCTTTATGCGATTGTAAACTATGGAAAGGTTGAACGATAGAACGTCTTTAACTATAGCTTTACCGTTCCTGTCAAGTATGGTCCCCCGAGGTGCCTTTAAGAGGACAAGCTTCAGTCTGTTATCTTCCGACATGACCCTGTACTTTGCATATCTAACGATCTGAAGATGCGCAAGCCCGAAGATAAGGATCAGTGCAAAAGATATAAAGATAAAAAAGAGAACTTTTATTCTGCCCATATTACAAACCCGGATAATATAAAATTTTTTTAAAAGATGTACTACTGTTCCTCAATATCAAGCGCCGCGGCGAAAATCGCAAAAAAGACCGGCGCGATCACTACGGTCAGAACCATCATATTCCATCCGGCAAGGATCGCGGAGTGCAAACTTATCGGATTTTCGCCTTTTATACTAACAAAGGTTATTTGTAAATATATAACCGCAAAGAACAAAACGCCTGTTATGAACATCTGAGATAAAGGCCTGTTCTTATAGAACATGCTCGCAAGGATGGCCGCCATAAAGCCAACAAAGGAAAAAATAAATATATCGGCCTCGAAGGTGCTCGGAGAAAATACACCACGTAAAAATCCCGCGATAAGCCCTAAAATAGCCCCATCCACTGCTCCGTAAAAAATACCCGTGAAGATGACAATAAGCATAATAAGATCCGGGAAAACGGGCAAGACCCTCTTCATATAGACCTGTGCAAAGATCGAAATCAATAAAAATATGTATAGATAGATGTTTTTTTTAACTGATTTTCTCATTTTTAGGTATTTTGCGCGAAATAAATATGTTTAGAAAGATCCATTCGCGACTATTTAACGCATAATACTTCTTCCTGATCAAAGGGATTGGCAAAAGGTTTAATACGGACATATTTATATAATTTTGTTTTACTTACCTCGACGGAAACAACTTCACCTATAGGGATATCTCGGGGAAAGATCCGGCTGAATCCAGAAGTTACGACAACATCACCGATCTGGACGTCGCTATCCGCCGGCAGGTAGAGCATTCGGAGGTCCTCTTCTCCTGTGCCGACGATAATGCCGTTCAATAACGTCCTTTTTATCATACCACCAACCTTAAAACTGGGATGGCTGAGAAGCATCACCTGACTTGACCCATCGCTGGTCTCGATCACTTTGCCTAAAAGCCCCTTCGCCGAACAAACAGCCGCGTTCCTCTCTATACCGTCATCCGATCCCCTGTCTATCACGAAAGACCCGATCCAATCATTGGGATTGCGTGCCATAACTTCCGCTGGGATAGTCGCGAATTTTGTTTCTTTTTTGAACCGTAACAGTTCACGCAGGCGTG
>JAQUNB010000056.1 GCA_028717825.1 Candidatus Omnitrophota bacterium | reverse complement strand
GCCGTAGCATTTTCCCGTAACATGCTTTTTCAGTGCCGAAATGTCTTCTCTGGCGACCACTTCGCCGCCTATCGCCGCCTGCAAAGCGACCTTGAAAAGATGTTTCGGAATGGTCTCTTTAAGCTTCTTTACCAGCTCAAACCCGATCTTTCTGGCCTTATCTTTATGCACTATCGTGGAAAGGGCGTCACAGCCGACAGCATTTATTAATATCTCGAGCTTAACGATATCCGCCCTCCGATACTCAAGGAATTCATAATCCAAAGAGCCATAACCTTGTGTCGAAGATTTGATCTTATCATAAAAATCCACAATGATCTCCGCCAGCGGCATGTTATAGATAAGCTGTGCCTTTGTAGGGTCCAGATATTTAGTACTGACAAATTCGCCCCTTTTCTCCTCGCAAAGTTTCATTATCGTGCCAATAGAGTCCGTGGGCGTGAAAACATAACATTTCACGAAAGGCTCCTCCACGTATTCTATTCTTTCCTTGAGCGGATATTTTGTGGGGTTATCGACTTCTAGTAATTCTCCACTGGTAAGTTTAACTTTATAATTTACGCTCGGCGAGGAAGCTATGAGATCAAGGTTAAACTCCCTCTCCAGCCTTTCCTGTATTATCTCCATATGCAGAAGCCCCAGAAAACCACAGCGAAACCCAAATCCAAGCGCCGCCGACGTTTCAGCTTCATACATAAAAGATGAATCGGAAAGCCTCATCTTCGCCATGGCACTCTTTAGACCCTCATAATCTTCATTGCTCACGGGATAGATACCGCAAAACACCATCGGCTTTACTTTTTTATAGCCGGGTAAAGGTTTTTCGGCGGGTACGTCAAGCGAAGTTATGGTATCCCCAACTTCTACTTCTCGGGCTTCTTTAATATTGCAGACTATATAACCCACCTCGCCTGTCTTTAATTCCCCGACCGTCTGTTCCTTCGGGCTAAAGATGCCGACCTCTTTTACTTCATACACGGTACCTTTATTCATCATCTTCACGTTCATACCGGACCTGATATTCCCGTTCACGATACGGACATAAACTATAACACCCCTATAAACATCATACGCCGAGTCGAATATGAGCGCCTGCAGCGGTTTATTACTGTCTCCGACAGGCGGCGGGATCCTGCGTATTATCTCCTCGAGAAGTTCGATCGTACCTATATCCTCTTTAGCGCTGATCAGCAAGATCTCGTCATCTTGCACGCCCAAGATATCACGCATTTGGCGCCTAACTTCATCTATTCGGGCGTTCTTAAGATCGATCTTATTGATGATAGGTATTATTTTCAGATCATGCTCCATCGCCAGATAAAGGTTCGCTATCGTCTGGGCCTGCACCCCCTGAACGGCATCAACGACAAGAAGCGCCCCTTCACAAGCTGCGATCGACTTAGAAACTTCATAAGAAAAATCAACATGACCGGGAGTATCAATAAGATTAAGGCAATATTTATTCCCGTCTTTTGAACTATAGGCGATTTTGACAGCGCTGCATTTTATGGTTATACCTCTTTCTCTTTCTAAGTCCATGTCATCAAGAAATTGGTCACGAAAGACGCGGCCTTCCACAGTGTGCGTGACCTGAATGATCCTATCCGCAAGCGTGGATTTACCGTGGTCTATGTGCGCTATTATGCAAAAATTTCTTATAAGATTCAATTTTCCCGTATCCATTCTTCTTTTTTGTCGATCTACATAAGCCCAAATGCGTATTTTTTAGCGAACTCAATATATTCGAGTGATCTCTTTTTGGAAGAGGTTTCACTGTAAAATCTGAGTTTGGGTTCCGTCCCTGAAAGCCTTATCAGCATCCAGCTCCCGTCTTCACAAATGAACTTCATGCCATCAGCATCATTTATTTTAACGACCTTTTTATCCAGAACATTCTTAATCGGATTTTTACTCAACCCTTCAACCAGCTGAGCCCTTTTCCCCTCAGGGAATATCACATCCACTCTTTCATAGACAAACGTTCCGTATTCCTTGTTTATACCGGCGATTATTTTAGACAAAGGCTTTTTCTCCGTAGCTAACAGTTCCATGATCAAAAGCGCCGACAAAAAACCGTCTCTTTCGGGGACATACCCTTTAAAAGTTACTCCGCCTGTCTCCTCGCCGCCGATCAGTATATCTTTTTTTGTCATCAGATCACAGATATATTTAAAACCAACGGGTGTTTCGAATGTTTTTAACCCGTACTTTTTACAGATCCTGTCGATGAGGACTGTCCCACATATCGTCTGGATAACCCCGCCGGCCATCTTCCTGTTCTTTACAAGATGTAAGAGTAAAAGCGACATCGCCTTATGCCCGGATAATATCCCGCCTTTTTCATCCACGATCGCGAACCGGTCGGAATCGCCGTCAGTCGCTATGCCAAGATCATATTTCCCTTTCTTGGTCCTTTCCATAAGTTCCTGAAGATGTTTCTCATTCGGTTCGGGCGCGCGGCCGTGAAAACCGGGATTCACATCGGCATACATAAAATCAAGTTTGATCTTGGACCCTTTAAGTATATCGGCTAAATATGTGCCGCCTGTACCGTTCATCGAGTCTATCAATACTTTCAGTTTCGCTTTTTTGAGAAGTTTCATATCGGCGTATTTTTTTACACAGTCAAGCTGTACCTTAACGATATCCTTTATAGCGATCATGCCTTTTTCCACCGCTTCTTTAAAAGGCATGATGTTCACGGGGGTTTTATAAAGTTTTTCTTCGATCCTATCGATTATATCGCTTCCGGCTGAGCCCGCAAAATACCCCTTATACTTTATACCGTTGTAACTCGGAGGATTATGGCTCGCCGTTATCATCACACCGCCTGTAAGTTTTTTGTCCCTTATGTAAACACAGACTGCCGGGGTCGGCGATGGTTTGTCGGTAAGTATTACCTTTATCTCATTTGCCGCCAGAACACTCGCAACGATCTCGGCGTATTTATCCGACAGGAACCGGGTGTCATACCCGATAACTATCTCTTTTTTTTGGTAGATCGGCTCTTCCTGTGTTTTAATAAAATCAGCGATAGCCTGCGCCACGATCCCTACGTTCTCAAAAGTAAAGTCATCACTTATGATCGCCCTCCAGCCATCTGTCCCAAACTTAATCACCGGCATTTTTATCCCCTTTCTTATAATTAAACTTTTCCTCTGATATCGCAGATCGCTTTCTTATAATCTTTTTGACCAAAAACCGCCGTACCTGCCACAAGCACGTTCGCGCCTGCTTCTACAACTTGCGCGGCCGTATCCTTCGTAATGCCGCCGTCCACTTGAATAAATCCGTTGAATTTATTCGAGAGGTGTTTTATCTTTGACAGCATGTCTTTCATAAAAGATTGTCCTCCGAAACCCGGCTCGACCGTCATTACCAGCACCATATCTATATCCTTAAGGAATTTATCTACCACCTGAATATCTGTCTTAGGTTTCACGGACAGCCCGACTTTTTTTCCTTTATCCTTTATTTTTTGGATAACTTTTGGTACCGAATCGCACGCCTCGACATGGAAAGTGATCATATCGCTCCCGGCATCGGCAAAATCGTCTATATAACGCAATGGATCATTGATCATGAGGTGCACGTCAAAAAATAGACCGGTCAACGGCCTTATAGATCTTACAACAAGCGGCCCTATCGTTATGTTTGGCACGAACATCCCATCCATAACATCTACATGCACCCAGTCTGCCCCTGCCTTTTCGATCTCTTTTACTTCCTGACCAAGCTTGCTAAAATCCGCCGATAATATACTGGGAGCGACTAATATATTTTTATTTCTCATAATTTAAACACCTTTTTGTTTTGTAATCAAAAAGTTAATTTGTAAATAATGAAAAACCGCTTCTGGTCAGAGTACTGTTTCTCGTAGCTGCCTCATATATTTGTTAGGTTTTTTTATTAAGCGGCGTATCTTCTACTAGAAACGGTTACAGCAAATTACCGTTTTTTTTACATCTGTTGTAGCTCTTTTCGACATGCTTCTTTCGTTCCTCGTCCTAGCGAGCGGTCGTCACTTCGTCTGCCGCCTCGCGTAAACATAACGCTTCCGTCGCCACTATACACCATATACGCTCTTTAAGCCGTCTCGTTTTCATCTCTCCATATACGTTCTTCAGACGATTCGTCTCCATGGGCACGATATACGACATACGAAATACGATATACGGTTTCTATTCGTCCCCACCGACACTACTTCTCATGCATCATCACATACACCCTGTTTATGTCATTAAGGGTAATGACACCTGCTACATGGTGTTCTTTTATGACCGGCATGGCGCTTGTATTGAATTTCTGCATTAATTTTTGCACAATATGCAATTTCGTATTCACATAGATCGGAGGGATATCGGTACGCATTACTTCGCCCACTTTCGCGTCCTTTCCCTTCTCATGCAATCCGTATATGATCTCCCTACGAGTAACAAACCCTACCAGTTTATCCTCTTCGATCACGGGAAAATCTTCCTGATGCGTGTGGAAGGTCATCTCCAAGACCTTAAAAAGCGGTGTTTCCCTGTTAACATATACAAATTCAGTTGCTAGGACATCCTGAACAGAATAACTTTTTATGGTCTCCACCATTTCCACCTGTGAGATCTCATTAGAAGCGGCTATATAGATGAAAACAGCGATGATCACAAGAAAAATATGCCCATATACTATTCCAAAATATGCAAATAGTAAAGCAAATATGTGCCCCAACCGTACGGCGATTTTTGTTGCGTCCCTATAGCTCATACGGGAAGAAAGAAGAGCGCGAAGAACCCTGCCGCCGTCCATTGGGAAAGCGGGTATCATATTAAAACCGGCGAGAAGCAAATTGATCCAATAGACGTGAGCCCAGACATTGAGTTGGCCCGTATATTCCGCGCGGCCAAGTATTACCATTAGCGGGTACATCAATACGTCCCTGCCTAATAACCAACACATCGGATAATAAAAGACCACGACTACAACAAGATTGGATAAAGGTCCCGCGATCGAAATGAGAAATTCCTGATAAGGTTTCGTAGGCATTTGAGATAGTGACGCCACGCCGCCGATCGGAAGAAGTGTTATCCTCTTAACCTTTACCCCGAACCGCATCGCGACCAGGCTATGGCACAGCTCGTGGATCGTAACGAAGATAAATACCCCGATAATAAGAGCGAGCCCCTTGGGACCGAAGAGGAAAAAAAATAAGATCAAAAGAAGAAAGAATGTAAAATGAATATCGATATCTATGCCCATGATGCGGGTGAGCCGCATATTACCATTCATAATTTTGCCAATTCTTTGCGTATTTTGTTCACACACTTTTCGGATAATTTACCGATCATCGCGAGATTGCCCCCTTCGCTCCTAAGGATCTTGCCGCATACCTTATAAATATCTTCTACCGTAACATTATCGATATTTTCCAAAACTTTTTTGATATCCGGGATATCGTTATGGACCATATGTCTATCCCCCAGCCATAGCATCCTGTTCGATGTGCCCTCTATGGCTAACAGGAACTGCCCTTTTGTGTATTGCTTCGCGCGGGAAAGCTCCTCGGCTGTTACGCCAAGATCGCGTATATTCCTTAGTTCGTCGATTATCGCTACTATGGACCTGTACGCATTTGAATTATCAACTCCTGCGTGTATATGAACCTCGCCAACGTCACTGTGCCTTTTGTAGGATGATGAAATATCATAACAAAGGCCGTGTTTTTCGCGTAATTCCTCAAATAAACGCGAAGACATGTTGCCCCCCAGAATAACGTTCATCAATTTCACGCCGAATCTTTCCCGTGTATCCAGCTCCGAGGCGTGAAACCCCATAGCAATATGTGTCTGCTTGGTATTTTTCCGTGAAAACTTAATATTAAAATTTTTTTGGTTTATATTCGGTTTTTTAAAAGAAGGGGTTTCTTTCTTTTCGCTCTTGGCGAATTTTTCCGACACGCATTGAAAAAGCGCTCTTGTATCCATCTTTCCCGCTGATATCATAGAAATATTCGCGGGGTGATAATTCTCTTCTTTGAATTTTTTTATTTCATCGTTCGTAATGCTTTTTACGGTAGATATCGTTCCGGTAAGGGGCCGTCCTAACGCGTTATTTGGCCACATTATCTCGCTTAAGAGGTCCTGTACATATTCCGAAGGCTGATCCCGATACATTTTTATCTCTTCACAAATAACGTATTTTTCCTTTGCCAAGTCCTTGGAGTCAAACCTTGGGTTTAATACCATATCCGACAACACATCGATCCCTAGCTCCGTATATTTTGCTGGAACTTTTACCATGTAGCAGGTAACCTCATCCGAAGTAAATCCATTAAACGTACCGCCTACGCCCTCAACAGCCTCTTTAAGAGCCTTGGCGCTACGCGCATGTGTCCCTTTGAACAACATATGCTCCACCAAATGGCTTATCCCGCTTCTCTCTTCTGTCTCGTAACGTCCGCCCACACCTATCCAAGCACCCAACGATACCGAAGACATCTGCGGCATGGACGATGATATAACCGTTAACCCGTTGTTTGTCTTGAGCTTTTCATACATAAAAACCATTTATCCTTTTACTAGTTTGTGTTTTCTAAACTTCGTCATTCTCTACTCTGAGACTATCGAGATAACTCTGTAAGATAAGCTGCGCCGCCATCTTATCGATCTTTGTTTTCCTTTTTTTACGCGACATCGAGGCTTCTATCATAACGCTTTCCGCCTCTCTTGTCGTCAGGCGCTCGTCCCATAAAATTACTTCCATTTTAAACTCTTTTTTCAGTAGTTCCGCGAACTGCTGAGCTTTCTCGCCGGAAGCGCCTATAGATCCGTTCATATTTATGGGAAAGCCGACTACTATCTCCCTGACATCGTATTCCTCTTTCTGCTCTTTTATCCTGCAAATAACCGATCTATCATCGCGTCTCTTTATGACTTCCCTGCCTTGGGCAAGCATACATAATTCATCGCTTATCGCGATACCTACGTTCTTCGTTCCAATATCTATTCCCATTATACGCGGCACCTTTTAAACCCCCGCCCCTTTTACGGCTCCGGCAACAGATCTCGCAAAGTGCCGTACTTCGCTGAGCATCCGTTTTTTGTTGCCCAGGTTCTTCTCGATGATCCTAACTATGGCGCTCCCGATTATTACGCCGTCAGCAAAAGTACTTATTTCCTTGGCCTGACGCGGGTCCGACACCCCAAACCCCACACAAATAGGTTTATTGGTAGCTTTTTTAAATAGTGCTAATTTTTTCTTAAGGTCCTTGGAGACAGATCTTCTGGCGCCCGTCACGCCGGTAAGCGACACATAATAGATAAAACCACGCGAGCACGATGCTATCCTTCTAAATCTTTTTAGAGGCGTCGTCGGCGCCGCCAGCATGATGATATGAAAAT
>JAQUNB010000055.1 GCA_028717825.1 Candidatus Omnitrophota bacterium | reverse complement strand
TCAATGTTGTTGAACAAAACAATATATCGATGTGTGGATATGTGCCGACAGCTATTATGCTTCTTGCCGCAAAGCTATTGGGCGCGACAAAGGGCGAGCTGGTCAAGTATTGGGACAGCGGCTACATGAGCGGTGATATAGAAGAAGTCGTCGGATATGCCGGTATTATCATCCGATGAAAATATGTGTATTTAAAGATTGGAGATAAAAATGCGTAATAAACTATTTAATATCTTCAGAAAACACAAAAGGATACTGGTGCTCGGCGGTGGAGGAGCAAGAGGGTTCGTAAGTGTAGGGGTATTGAAATCTCTTGAAAAACATTTTGGTAAAGATATACCGTTTGACATGGTTATTGGAACAAGTATGGGTAGTTTGATCGGGGCAAGCTTTTGTCTCGGGAAAGACGCTGCTACTCTGGAAAAGATGGCGCTGGAAGTTAATTGGCCGCGTTTGATCGACCTTGGGTTCAACCTGACCGGGCTGGTAAAAGGCGAAAGGATGGAAGAGATCATAAGGTCGACGATCGACGACAAATTATTCTCTGAAATGAAAATACCGTTCGCGTTAACGACTACGGATATAGAAACAGGGGAAGAACTGGTCCACACTGAAGGTGATCTGGGAAAACTCATAAGGGCCAGTTGTTCTTGGCCGGGTATAGTCTCAGCCGTGAACATAGACGGGCGGCTTCTGGTGGATGGCGGGGTTCGGAACAGTATCCCGACTAAAGCGGCAAAAGCGTTTGATGCGACGTTTATCCTTGCCGTAGATCCCGGGTTTGGAGTGGATAACCAAAAACCCAAAAACGCTTTTAAGGCGTTGGTCCAATCGCTTCAGATAATGGGGGAAGAACTGAACAATTATCAGTGTTTGGCGGCGGATGTTGTTATTAAGCCAACTCTCAAAGATATTCACCAGTTCGATTTCGAAAAGGTAGCGATCATTATTAGACAAGGCGAAAAAGCCGCCGATGCGAAGATCGCCGAGCTTAAAAAGAAATTATTTTGGAATTAATAGGATCCGTCTGTCTGACGGGGGATAAAAACATAATATAACGGGATATATTTTATGAAGAAAAAGATCATATTATTTGTCAGGGTGATTGTAAGTGCCGGACTGATCGGTCTACTCTTGTGGCTGATGAGAGGGGATCTGAAAAATATCGTGTCCATAATAGCGAAATGTCAGCTGAAGTTTATTCTGATGGCTGCTATAGTTATGCTTGCGAATATAATTTCACTTGCCTATCGGATGAAAGTTATCTTTGTGGGGGAGGACCTTAACATTTCTCTAATGAGGTCTATGCAGCTTACTTTTATCGGATATTTTTTCAATAATTTTATGCCGACGGCGGTTGGCGGCGATATTGTAAAAGCCCATTGCGCGAGCGTTCTGAACGGCAAGAAGCTCCAATCTTATGCGAGCGTTTTGATGGATAGGATATTAGGACTTTACACCTTTTTAATAGTTGCTTCGGCTGCTCTTCTCATCTATCGGGGGGAGGTCCAACTTGCGACTATAAAAGTGATCTTGTCATTTTGTCTTGTTCTAGGCATAGTGATGTTCATAATCGTGACCGAGCCGAGGATCGTTGCTTCTATCGAGCGGTTTTTGATAAGGATAAAGTCTCTGCGTCTGGGCGAAAGGTTACACGCGGCATATAAGATCATTTGTGATTATAAGAACCGGAAAGACGTTGTGCTAAAATCGATAATAACCTCTATCGCAGGGCAATGTCTGCATTTCTTTGCCATATATCTTTTTTTTAGGTCCTTGGGTGTGGAAGTGCACATCGGTGATATTTTTCTGATAATGCCGATCGTTTCATTCGTTAGCATGCTTCCGTCTATCGGTGGGCTGGGCTTGAGGGAAGGTGCTATAGTGGCTTTTTTTACTCCGGTTGTAGGCAGGGAGATCTCTTTTGCTATGAGTATCCTCTATCTTGCGGGACTTTTTGTTATAGGTCTTATCGGCGGCATTATCTATTTATGGTGGTCTCTTAAAGGATACCATTTGAAGATCGAAGAATGATTAATTCGCTCCTGTACTTTGCTATCGCAAAGTGGCGGGGGGCTCATTAAGGAGGAAGTGATGGTAAAAATTTTGGTCATACACGGTCCCAATCTTAATTTGCTCGGCAAAAGGGAAACAGATATATACGGTAAATTTACGATAGACGATATTAACCGCGAGATCACTGATGCTTTAAAAGGGAAACAGGTGGAAACGGAAATTTTCCAATCCAATCATGAAGGTGATATAGTTGATAAGATAAATCATACGACCGCCGCGGGTATTGTGATCAACCCTGCGGCATATACCCACACAAGCGTTGCGATACACGACGCGCTAAAGGCGAGACAAATCCCCACCGTTGAGGTACACCTATCCAATATTTATGCCCGAGAAGAGTTTAGGCATAAATCCCTCATCGCGCCGGTGGCTACCGGACAGATAAGCGGTTTCGGAAAAGCAAGCTACATTCTTGGCATCAAGGCTTTACTGGAGATATTGAATGTCAGGTAATTTTTTACTTAGACGTAATATCCTCAAAAATGTCACAAGGCGCATTCCCCGTATAGGGGTAGATGCCGTCCTGTTGAACGATGAGCAAAATATCACATACTTGACCGGGTTTTTTTGTTCCGGGGTCAAACTTTTGCTTCTTCGCAATGGGAAGGTCCTATACTTCATCGATTCGATGAACAGGACGCTCGCCGATGAATTTGTTAAAAATAAACAAATATCGATAATAACGGTGAAGGGGGCATTCTCGAAAATGCTCGCTTCCGAGGTCAAACAGCGCTCTTTAAAGTGTATCGGTTTTGACAGCGCTAAATTTTCGGTAAATGAGCATAAAAATCTGTCAAAAAATTTGTCAAGAGTGAAGTTAGTCCCCCAAATAGGGCGAATGCCCATATCCGATATTTTTTCGAATCTACGTATGATCAAAACCAAAGAAGAAGTACTTATCATAAAAGAGGCAGCACGGGAAACTAAACGGATCTGGGGTATAGTTGATAATAATATTAACGTCGGCATGACTGAAATAGAGATCGCGGCGTTAGTTGATACGGAAGTTCTGAAGGCTGGTTATAAAAATTCATTCCCGACGATCGCGGCAGTAGGGAGGAACACGGCGTATCCACATGCCGTTCCAACCGACGAACGGCTTAAAAAGAACGGTCATGCAATGATAGATTTCGGGATAGTATTCAAAGGCTATTGTTCTGACTTGACAAGGATACATTGCAACGGTAGAATAAACCGACAAATTTGGAGCTTCCTTAAAACTATTGAGGAAATTCAAAATTTAGCAATAAGAGAAATAAAACCCGGCGTAGAGATAAAGTCGGTAGTGGACCGTACTTACGAGCTATTTGAGGCTAAAAAGCTGTCGAGTTATCTTCTCCATAGCTTGGGGCACGGCATAGGAATAGGTGTCCATGAGGCGCCTTCTTTCTCGGCTTCAAACGAAGGGGTGTTCGAGGCGGGGATGATATTAACGGTCGAGCCCGGCCTATACAAGGTGGGGTTGGGCGGGGTTAGGAAAGAAGATATGGTTTTGGTTACTTCTAAAGGATGTGAGGTGCTTACAAGATGACAAAGGCGATATTATTACGACCGGGAGCGGTCATAACGTATAACGGACAGCGTTGCGAGGTTCTGGAAGCGAAGCATCATAAACCGGGTAAGGGTGGTGCTTTTATCAGGTTAAAGGTCAAAAACCTGCATACCGGTTCGATCTTTTCCGAGACGATAAGGCCGGAAGATACCTTTGACGAGATCTTTACAGAGCAAAAACCGATGCAGTATCTTTACAAAGATGATCTTGGGTATTGTTTTATGGATGAAAGCACATATGAGCAGATACATGTATCTGAAAAAACGATAGGTGACGGTATTTATTATCTGAAAGAAAATATGATCGTTACGGCTAAATTTTGTAGCGGGGAAGTGATCACCATAACTCCTCCGATCCACGTAGTATTAGAGATCATTGAGACAGAACCCGGGTTCAGGGGCGATACTGTTTCCGGTGCGACAAAACCGGCTACCTTGGAGACCGGGAAGATCATCAAAGTCCCTCTTTTTGTGGAAAAAGGGGACCATATAAAGATCGATACACGCAAAGATGAATACGTTGAACGGGCGTAGTTCTTTTTTTTGAGCGCGAAACGAGGGGCGGATGAATAAAAAGTTATTGTGGTATCCTTGCCCCTGCGGGACTTAAGAAGAGATAAGGAGAAACATATGAACATTAAGCAGATCAAAGAACTTATTGACCTTATGAATGAAAACAACCTTACGGAAATTGAAGTCGAACTGGAAGGGGTTAAAGTCAAGCTCACAAAAAAGCCGCAAGGGACAGTCGAACAGGTTATCACGCCGGTCGTACAGACTGCCCAGCCGGCCGCGTCGAAAGAAGAGGCGCCTAAACTGGAAGAAGCGGCCAAACAAGGAAAGGAAGTAAAATCTCCGATGGTGGGCACATTTTACAGGGCACCTTCACCGGACGATCCGCCGTATATCCAAGTAGGGGATATTATTAAAAAAGGTGATGTTCTTTGTATCGTAGAAGCAATGAAACTTATGAATGAAGTAAAAGCTGATTTCGGCGGAAAAATATTGGAGATCTGTGTGGAGAACGCGGAGGCTGTTGAGTTCGGTCAGACATTATTTTTAGTGGAACCCGTATAAAGGTTTAAAATATCATGTTTTCTAAAATTCTGATAGCTAATAGAGGCGAGATCGCTCTTAGGATAATAAGGGCCTGCAAAGAGTTAGGGATAAAAACCGTAGCTGTTTATTCTCAGGCGGATACGAAGTCCCTGCATGTAAGGTTGGCGGATGAGGCAGTTTGTATAGGTAAAGCCATCCCCTCAAGCAGTTACTTGAGTATACCCGCGATAATAAGTGCCGCGGAGATCACAGATGTCGAAGCGATCCATCCCGGATACGGTTTCCTAGCGGAAAACGCGCATTTCGCAGAAATATGCGAATCCTGCAAGATAAAGTTCATAGGACCCACTCCCGAAAATATGAAACTTATGGGCGACAAAATGACCGCTAAAGACACAATGAAAAAAGCGGGGGTACCTATAATACCCGGTTCGGAAGGGATCGTAAATACCAAAGAAGAGGCCTTAAAGATCGCCGCGAAGATGGGGTATCCCGTAATTATTAAAGCTTCCGCCGGCGGCGGCGGTAAAGGGATGAGGATATGCCATAATGATGTTCGTTTGATAAGTGCTTTGTCGACCGCTCAAACTGAAGCTGAGGCATCTTTCGGTAATCCGGCTGTCTACATAGAAAAATATATAGAAGCGCCACGGCATATAGAATTTCAAATATTGGCGGATGAAAGGGGCAATGTTGTCCATCTGGGAGAGAGGGATTGTTCGGTTCAGCGCCGTCATCAAAAACTGATAGAAGAGTCGCCCTCTTCGTTCTTGACCCAAAGTTTAAGAAAGAAGATGGGTGAATGCGCGGTGAACGGTGCGAAGGCTGTCGGGTATAGAGGTGCGGGTACGATCGAGTTTCTGGTCGATGGCGGTAATTTTTATTTTATGGAGATGAATACCCGTATTCAGGTAGAACATCCTGTCACTGAGATGGTTACAGGTATAGATCTCGTAAAAGAGCAGATAAAGGTCGCGGCTGGGTGGAAACTTCCTTTTACGCAAGAGAACATCAAGATCAAAGGGCATGCCTTGGAATGCAGGATCAACGCGGAAGACCCTGATAACGATTTTAGGCCGTGCCCCGGTTCGATAGTGGCGCTGAATCTGCCGGGTGGGCCGGGTATTCGTGTCGACAGTCACGTGTTTTCAGGGTATGAAATATCTCCTTTCTATGATTCATTGATCGCCAAACTTATTACTCATGGCTCGACGCGCGATGAAGCTATTACGATAATGCTGCGGGCTCTGGATGAATTTTTGATCGAACCCATCAAAACTACGGTCGATTTCCATAAAAGGGTCCTTAATAATACGGATTTCAGAAAAGGTAAATACTCTACGCATTTTGTCGAGAAATTATTTACGGCAGAAAAGGAAGAATAGCAAAATAAGTTTTTTCGCTCTTCGTCCTTTTGAAATTTTTAAGATTCACGGGAAAAAGGGGGGATCATGAATTTTTTTAAAAGAGTAGGCGCTCTTATCTACATGCTTATTCTGCTCGCGATCGGTGCTTTGTTCCTCTTAGTAGCGAATGGGGTGATCTCCGGTCAGCAACTTGAGATCTCTTCCGACATTCTCTGTGATATTCAGGCTTGCCGGATAGCCTTAATGATCATAGGTGCTATTCTCGTGATCGACGGCATTCTCACTCCTTATAAGCTCAATAGGTCCATCAAAACAAATAGGATAGTTGCTTTTCATAATCCTGACGGAGAAGTTACGGTATCCCTGTCGGCTATCGAAGAATATGTCCGCAAGATCGCCGTGGATATTCCCGGGATAAAAGATGTAAGGTCGGCTATATCTGTCGACAAGAACGGTATTAACATTTCCTCTAATGTTGTGGTGATCGCGGGGACTAATATCCCTGCTATTACCGAGAGGATACAGAGCGAAGTTAAGAATAGGATCTATGGGATGTTGGGCGTAGAAGAGAAGGTCAATATGAAGATACATATCCGGAGGATAGCCCGGGGGACAGGTGCGGAAGAAGCGGCTCCTGAAGAAACCCCGTCAATAGTATATCCACCTTTTCGAGAAATGTAATTAAATGCGTCTTTAGGAGAATTTATGGACGTTAAAGAAAATATTAAAAAGATCTTGAACGATAGTATCGCTATAAAAAAAGAATTTCTCGCGGATACGAACGCTATTGACGCTGTGGCCGGAACAGTACAGGAGATCATCAGCTGTTATAAGAGAGGGGGAAAAGTTTTGGTTTTCGGAAACGGCGGGAGCGCCGCGGATAGCGAACATTTCGCGGCGGAACTTGTCGTCAGGTTCGAAAAAGAACGCCGTGCGCTCGCGTGCATTGCGCTGACAGCCGATATAGCAGCGCTTACGGCTATATCAAATGATTATGATTTCAATCGAGTTTTCAGCAGGCAAATAGAGGCTATCGGCAAGGCGGGGGATCTGGCCATCGCGATCTCAACCAGCGGTAAATCAGAAAATGTTATAGAAGCGGCAAAAGCCGCCAAGGCAAAAAAAATATCGGTGATCGCTATAACAGGCAGAGACGGCGGCAGGCTTAAAACCGAGGCGGATATTGCCGTTATTGTAAAAGGGAACAATACTGCGCGCATACAAGAAGTCCAGATGACAGTGATACACGCCATTTGTAAGCTAGTCGAAGACGCGTTTGCGGAATAATATGAATAAAATCAAAGATCAGGATGAGCTGGCGAAAATAATCGATAAGCAGAAAGCTTTAGGTAGGACGATCGGTTTTACCAATGGATGTTTTGATATA
>JAQUNB010000054.1 GCA_028717825.1 Candidatus Omnitrophota bacterium | reverse complement strand
ATATCTCCTCACCGCACACAGCACTTTTTGTCTGGTCAGCGCTTATAATTTTTGTTTTCCTGTTTACGCTCCTACTTTTTGTCCGGCATATGCAAAAAACATTCGGGCTGAACAACACCCAAAAATGCGTTATATTGTGGGTGGCATTCTTCGGGACGCTAAGATACTTTCTCACGATCGTCGGGCAGGGCCAAACGGACGCGTTCGCCGCGCTTTTATTGGTTTTATTTTTCTTGAATTATTTAAAGAAGCGGTATTTGCTATGCGGTATTTTATTCGCCGTTTTACTTCAATTTAAATTATTTTTCCTGCCGCTACTGGTCTATTTCTTTATGAAAAAAGAATTCAAGCTTATTTTATCGAGCGTACTTGCCGCGCTATTTCTGGCCCTCTCGCCAGCCATTATCCTGGGCTTGCCTAAAACTCTTTTTTTGACAAAAAGCTGGTTCGAAATACTCAATATGTCAGTCCCATCCCAGCTCTTGAACTTTAAGAACCAATCCATTCCTTACGGGCTTTTTATTCTACTGTCAAAAATATCGATAATAAAGAACATCTCTTGCGCCCAAAGCGTTATTTATGTGACAAGCACGGCGCTTAGTTTGTTGTCTTATATAGG
The DNA here is from genome assembly GCA_028717825.1 of Candidatus Omnitrophota bacterium. GTDB lineage: Bacteria > Omnitrophota > Gorgyraeia > Tantalellales > Tantalellaceae > JAQUNB01. Next base: position 6,828 of record JAQUNB010000054.1, on the reverse strand, counting down.
AATATTCTTGGCAATGGGACGAGATCAAAAGAGCAATAAAGAGATCCCCTATTTGGAGTTTTCGCTGCTTCTGATCGCGTCCCTCATATTCTCGCCTATTTCATGGGAAGCTTATTATGTAAGTCTGATAATACCTCTCGGCATTACAGTATGGTTCATTTTAAACGCTCAAAGCAAAAAATTATTGTGGACACTGGTGGCCTTTTACTTTTTACTGGTATGGTCGATCGGGACGGATTTTACGAAGGTTTTTGTATTCCTTAAAAATACGCGGTTCATCAATATTTCCATCGGAACGGTATTCCTTGTCGCAGCGATGCTCCTCGCCTTTGGCAAACATTCTAATTCTAATGAAAAAATATCCGGCAAAGTTCAGCCTCAAAATCAGATATAACAAACCTTAAGTATAAAACATTAAATCCTAAATAGACCTAAAATACAAAATTTCCAAGCCCAAATCAGCGGTTTTGAGTTTTGTGTTTAAAGTTTTGAATTTGTCTAGGGTTTAGGATTTAGAGTTTTAACATTTCTCAAACGCAGATATTAGGACCTGAAATAATCGACAAGACCGGTTATTTTATAATAGATCGTCTGGTAGATCCCCACAGATCTTGATGCGGAGTCTTTTATAAATCCGACAAATGAGATCTGATCAAAGAACGGGCTGAACACCGCCGTGATCACGATAATATTCGCTATAAGTATCGTAACAAGCGAAAAGATCGCGCCCGATTTGGCTATATCCTGCTGCTGGGCTTTCAATATCTCGAACGTCATTACAAAATGAAATGTTAACGTAACACCTACCATAAAAAGAAAGATCTCGGAAAGATGCGGGCCGCCTTTCTCAAAATAGCGCAGCATGACGAATATCGGCACGATGAGAACCGTATAAAGCGGTACAAAATAGGGACTTAACTCTATAAAAAAATTGGTTTTGGATGTTACGACATTGCCGCCCGCGGGCGATACTTTAAAGGAAGTTACCTTCCCGCCGCAGATCCATGTCGCCAACACATGTACGACCTCGTGCCCCAGAACATAGATATAAACGGGTCTGGCGATAAAAATATGGAACAAGAGGTAACAAAGAACGCCTTTCTCCAGCGTGCCAAGCATCCCGCTAAATATGCTCATTTCCGAAACCATATTGGCGAAAGCGCCCATCACGCCTACCGCCATGGGGAGCATCATTATTCCAAAAAGTGTTTTCAAAAATATTGGGAACATTTTACTTTGGTTTTATTTAGTTGATCTATTTGCGCGGCTCGATCTTTGCCGCGCCAAAATACGACTGTAACGCCTTGGGGATATTTATCGACCCGTCTTCCTGTTGATAGATCTCCATGATAGCGATAACAAGCCTCGCGAGAGCTACCCCCGAACCATTGAGCGTATGAACATATCTGGTTTTTTTGGTTTTGTCTTTAGGCTGATACTTTATATTCGCCCTTCTTGCCTGAAAATCAGAGAACATCGAACAGCTCGAGACCTCAAGCCACTTACCGGCGCCAGGGGCCCATAACTCAATATCGTAACACTTATGCGCGGCAAAACTCATATCGGCGGTACATAATACTTTCACCCTATATGGAAGTTCGAGCCGTTTTAAAACATCCTCCGCGTCTTCCCGTAAAGCTTCCAATTCATCCTGAGAAGTTTCCGGCGTTGTGAATTTCACAAGTTCCACTTTATCGAATTGATGGACACGCGTAAGGCCTTTGGTATCTTTGCCGTACGAGCCGGCTTCTCTCCGAAAACACGCGGTGTATGCCGTATATTTCACGGGCATGTCTTCTTCTTTTAGAACTTCATCCGCGTGTAAATTCGTAACAGGAACTTCGGCCGTCGGGATAAGAAAATAATCTTCTTCCGCCAGCTTATACATGTCTATTTCCAGTTTTGGCAGCTGCCCCGTGCCCCTCATGCTTTTGCGGTTTACAAGGAACGGGGGGAATATCTCTTTATATCCGTGTTCTTTGGTGTGAAGATCCAGCATAAAATTTATAAGCGACCTTTCCAATCTCGCGCCTCTATCCACATACAGTGGGAACCCGGCGCCGGTTATCTTCGCGGCACGCTCAAAATCAAGAAGCTTATTGATGCACGCAAGTTCCAAATGTTCTTTCGGCTTAAAAGAAAACTCGGGTTTTTTCCCGACTTCATTTATGACTTTATTATCTTCTTCGCTCTTGCCGACGGGAACGCTTGCGTGCGGCACGTTGGGGATCCTGTCCAATACGTCGTAATAATCTTTTTCCGTTTTCTTGAGGAAGTCGTCGAGTTCGGTAATTTGTTCGGAGATCTTTTTGACTTCTTCTTTGGCTGAAGTGACATCCGCTTTTTTTCTTATAAGTTCGCCGATCTTTTCTGAACTCGCGTTCTTTTTTCTTTTTAGATCCTCGACATCTTGGATCAGCTTGCGCCGCGCCTCATCGAGCCCCAAGAACTTATCGAGAAGCTCGATCTTATCGCCCCTGTTTATAAGCGCATGTCTTACTGTTCCCTCATTTTCCCTAATAAATTTTGGATCTAACATTTTTCCTCTTCTTCTTTAATAAAACACACATTTGGTTTATGGTAAATTATATATGCTAATCCGGCTTATTTCAATTAATATAAATTCAAAACCGGGATTCCGCGTCGTTAGCGTTTCGGCCCACGTTGCCCGGCCCTCGGCCTACGTTACATGAAGTTAACTCAGGTTAATTAATGTTACAAGAGGTTACGCCATCGCGAAAAGTGTAACCTAAATTAACCTTATGTAACATTATGTAACCTTCGTCCTTCGTCTCTCGTTTTCATCGGCGCCATATACCATATACGTTCTTAAAGCCGCATCGTCGCCAGTGCCGCTATATACGTTCTTTACACCTCATCGTCTCCGTCGGAAGATCATCCCTTGATCACGCCAATGGGCCGCATCCGGGCGATCTTCTCCGAAAGCCCCGCCTTGTGGACAACATCGACGACTTCACTTACATCTTTATATGCTTCCGAAACTTCTTCATGTAAAGTTTCCCGCTCGTCACATCGGACAAAAATACCTTTTTCGGCAAGTTCCTTCGCGATGGACCTTCCTCTTGTAGCCCTTATCGCCGCGGCTCGCGAAAGGAGCCTGCCCGCGCCATGACAGGTCGAAAAAAATGTTTCTTCTGCTCCTTGGACCCCCGCGAGCAAATATGAACATCTGCCCATGTCTCCCGGGATTATCACGGGTTGTCCGGTTTTTTTGTAATCCTGCGGCAAGTCGGGATGCGCCGGAGGAAAAGCCCTTGTCGCGCCTTTTCTATGTATACAGAGTGTTCGCATTTTGCCGTTAAGCTCATATTTCTCTATTTTTGCGATATTGTGCGCGACGTCGTACACAAGGTCCATTCCCATAGATTCCGCGCTTTCGCCGAAAAATTCTTTAAACACTTCTCTTGTAAGATACGTTATTACCTGACGGTTCGCCCACGCGTAATTTGCGGCCGAACGCATCGCCCCCAGATATGCCTCACCTTCTTCGCTTCTTACGGGCACACACGAAAGCTGTTTGTCGGGAATATCTATTCTGAATTTTGACAGTAAACTAATCATTCTTTGCGCGTAGTCGCCGCACACTTGGTGCCCGAGCCCGCGGCTTCCGGTATGGATCATTATCGTGATCTTCCCCTTCTCTATCCCGAAAGCTTTCGCAATATCTTCGTGATAAATTTCATCAACAACCTGTACTTCTAAAAAATGATTTCCTGAACCGAGCGTACCGGACTGGTCGTGCCCTCTCTCGTAGGCCCGTTTCGATACTTTCGTCGGATCCGCGCCTTTTATACATCCGGATTCCTCGCAATGGTCGAGGTCAGACTGCCACCCGTACCCTTTTTGAACCGCCCACTTCGCGCCTTTTGTAAGGATCTCTTCTTCGCCTCGATAATCAACCTTGATCTTCCCCGTGGACCCGACCCCCGTCGGCACTTTATGGAAAAGCGCATCAACAAGCTCTTTCATCCTCGACCTTACTTCGTCCGCAGCGAGGCTTGTCCTTATCAATCTGATCCCACAATTTATATCGTACCCCACTCCTCCAGGTGTAATGACACCACCGTTGTCGATATCGGTCGCTACAACCCCGCCTATCGGCAGGCCGTAACCCCAATGGATATCGGGCATCGCCATGGATTCCCTTACTATCCCCGGAAGGAACGCCGCGTTCGCGACCTGCTGAGGGGCATTGTCCTGAATAATATTTTTGAGCATCTTTTCACTTGAGAATATTTTACCGGGGACACGCATGCCCTGCATGTAGGATTTCGGTATCCTCCACCTATATTCATTGATCCGCTCGAACTTACCCGAAAAAGCCTGTGTCATAAAGCGCCCCTTTAAAATACCGTTCACACATCAAACACCAATTGGACCGCGTGGCCGTTCTTAACCTTTTTTATCTCAACATCGTGATATGTGGCCGCTTTTATTTCTTTTTTTATGGGATTTTTTTCTTTGGCGAAGACGTAGCCGCGGACGTCCGCCTTTAGGCCGGTTTCCGAGAGGTTGATTATTTTAAATTTGTTCAATAAAACTTTGTTCTTGAAGGAAAGATATAGAAGATCATTCAGCCAATTCACAAGGAGCGCCTCTTTGTCCGGACCTTTTGATCTTACGATCTTTTTTATTTTTGTTCCGCAGAGTTTAACGCTTAAGGTGCCGCGCGTCATCATGTCGAACATCGCGTATGCGGCATTTTCATACAGCGCCGGCATGCTCTTGCCGTATATTAACGCGCCTAGATCCGCGGTATGAAAAATTTGCCTGTATTTTTTCATATTTCAAAGTTATCATAAAACTTAGGTGAAATCCATAAAAAAAGGACCGCTCACTGGTTCACAGTAAACGATCCTTGTTCGGTAAAAATTTTTTTCTATTAGGTCTTACTTTGTTTTGATTCCTCGTTCTTAAAACATGACTTCGGCATTAAATTGCCCATATTCACCGGTCTATAAACGTTAAATTTTGTTGTTTCTGTACTGTTGATCGAATCATTGGCAAGGGCCGCTAATTTATATTCCGCTACCGACAGACCGCTTAATGTCATATCAAGGTCTTCGGTTTTCTGGGTTTCCTGTTTGTGTATGGTCCGGCTGCATGCCTTCTGAAAGTCGCTAATACTTTCGCTCATGCAAGTCAATAATTCCTGTTTTTTTGTTAAGCGCGAAACAAATTTTGTATCTGAAGAAGCTGAAAGGCTAGAGCCCACCGTCTCACAAATGCCGTCTTTTATAGCGATCTGTGTTATGGCTAACATAAGAATAATAGTAAGACTCACAACCGTACGCATACTTCCCTCTCCTTATTGCCGTTCCATTGCCCCGTAACAAGCAACCAGACGGCAACCTGTTTGTATCTTTTGACACTTTATTATAGCATAATATTTTAGCGAATGAAAAAGTAAGTAGCTACCTTTTTCATTGCTAACCGCTGCCCCGCCTCACGATTTTCCTGTTTTCTGCCTTCTTGTGCGTAAACTCACAAAAATTTAAATCATTTAAAATGCGGCAATAAATTGCACTTTAGATTATTAGAAAATGGACTTGTAAACAATAGTAACTGGCTGAGAACAATAGAACAATTGAGCAGTGGGTGGGACAATAGTTTCTGGCGTAGAACAGTAGAGACAAGAAAATTTCTTAATCGAAGATAATAACCCTTGCTGGCCTTGGTGTCCAAAAAATGGATGAGATCAGGTCCGTTTTGTCAGATCATTTTTGAGACAAAAAACCATAATTCTTTATCGCACAAATTGATACAAAATATCGCCTTCGAGAGATAAATATTTTGGTAATATCTGCCTGCGATCAAAAGTCAAAGCTTGCTTCAACCCCTAAAACCAGAGCGTCATTAATATTACTTTGCCCGTTCGGATTTATTATATACTGTATATCGGGCGTAACGTAGCACCACGGTCCCAACTGGAACCGGTGGTTCAACTCGAGGATCATTTCATCGCTCTGGCCTTCAAGTTTCTCGCTAAAATGGCCTAAAATGAAACATAAGGCCGTCACATCGCGGTTGCGGTTAGGAGGAAGCCCCTGATATACCAGGCCGGTCGCAATCTCATAAGTTTGCGTATTTATATTGTCCTGCGGGGCAAGAGAGGCGGCGCCCCATACTGTAAGCCCCTTCGGCCTGTCAAGCGGCAAAGAAGTTAGTTGCTGGTTAAAAGGGTTTTTAATACGCTCTGCTAGCATAGCGCCCGATCTCAGACAAGATGGGCCTTCATATTCAGGCCACTCTCCCTTATATATCATCTTATCGGCCATGAGATAAAAACCGTAATTACCACACCAGCGTTTGTTAGTATCCGACAAATCTTTAAATCGGCTCGACTCATAATAACTTCCGAAGGAAATACTTCCGGGGAGAATCACATCCCCCCTCTCCTGTCCGTGCTTGTAAGTGAGCTGCCCCACTGCGAGATAGCCTTTGTCCATGTCAAAACTAAAATCCGTTCCATGGTTATTGATTTTGGCTACATTCGGATCGGCGTTATAGAGACCGGCGACAAGGTGCCAGTCTTTGTTCGGCTGATACGTGACCCTCGTGCCCCATGAGGTAATACTATAATGCGGGAAAAACACATCTGAAGGGATAGCGGACAATCTTCCGTCGACCGCGCTTGTCAGATAATACTGAAACATGGGGGAGACGGCAAATATATCTCCCGCAAAGATGCGTCCGATTTCAAAAACGAACATATCGTCAAGCATTGAAAGCGAAAGGTCGAGTTCACCAAAAAAGTAGTCCCCAGAAGTAAATACCTCCTGTGGGCTATAGAAAGAACCTATTGCT
>JAQUNB010000053.1 GCA_028717825.1 Candidatus Omnitrophota bacterium | reverse complement strand
CGTTAGATTATATGCCATCCAAGAAATAACCGGATCACCGGAATGGAAAGATCTCATGAAAAATTTTCTTGAGGGGATAATGAATAAAATGGAAGCGCTGCAAGAAGAGATCGCTCCCCAAGAAGAAGCGTCCGGAGAGCTGACTAGTCTTGCCGCTTTTATCGGAATGAATAAAATACCTACACATGTTAATGAAAGATATCTTTTGCTGATGCCGCAAGAATTTTATAAGAACGGAGAATTTAATGACCACCGGACGGAGTATGGGGAGAGGTTTGAAATAGGCAAAGTTTCTACCGGTGATCTTCGTGAAGGATCAATCACGGAAGAAAAAAGGGTGGAAATGCTTCGGTTTTATGTGAATAAGATCATTGAGAAAGCGAAAGGTTTAGAAAAAAGGACCGTGGCGCTTGTGCCGAGAGAAACTCCCGAAAAAGAATTACAGAGGCTGCAGGACCTGGGCATAAGGTTCGTTCCGACCGATATGGAGGAACTCGCGCAGAATTTACCGCAAGAGAAGCCCGCGAAAAGAAAAGAATTTCAGGAGATCATGTACACGATAATGCTGCTCACGCGCGCGATAGATGAAAACACCGGGCGAGAGACCGCGATCTATATGTTCATGAACAAGTATTTAAAAGGCCTATTCAATCTGGAAAATATTTCCGCCGGTGAGTATTTTGACGCGATCAAGAAAGGTATTGTAGCGGATATTGTTAAAGGATACCTCAGGTGCAGACCCGCCGAGATACTCGACGCGCAAGCCGAGCATTACCAGAATTCTCACGCACTGATCTTCGCCTGATCAATTTTTTCTGTCGATTATTTTAGCTCAAGTTTAATATTTTCGCCGGTCGGAGAGATCAGCTTGACGCTGTCGGGTAATATTTCCGAGACAGTGTACCCCTTGATAACATTACCGGTAGATAAGGTTATCCCGTTTATTACTGTGTACGGCGTGGTTGTCGTATACATTATGCCGTTTAATACGAGAGTCGGTTTTTGTAATACACCTTTTATTTGCGCCTGCGCGTTCCACCATGCTTTATTGTTCTTGTTATCGGCATAGAGAGTTCGCGAGCTTTTTTGAACGAAGTGGCCGGTTGTTTCCTTCGATATGAGATTCACCTGCGAGTAAATAAAGACGGCTGTCGTCGCGAATATAACAAGCGACAAAATGATAAAATTTCTTTTAAAATGCGTCGGGCGCGACGATTCTTTGATATTTTTGAGAATGTCGGATGTTTCGGTCAGTATTTTTTTGCTGTCGGATTCTTCGCTAAAAGGCAGAACGCGCCCTTTATTTTCTTTTACCTGAAAGTTCTCTCTTTTTTCCTGTGCTTTTCGTAACGCGTTGGTTATTATGCTCATGTTCACCTCACGGCCATTGTAAAGATTCCTTCGATTTCTTCTATACTTTTTTTGATCACGTCTTCATCTATTGTTAAACATTCGCGTACGAACGATAAGAGGAGGGCTTTATCGCACAATACGTTGATAACGCGGGGAATACCTTTCGAGTAACTGAATATCGCGTCGATCGCTTCCGGCGCGAAAATGATTTGGCGTGTCGGTTGAGCGACGCCAAGCCTGTGTCCGATATATTCTCTTACTTCGTTTTTCTCGAGCGGTGTCACGTGAAAACGCACGCTTATGCGTTGCTTCAACTGGAGAAGGTTGGGCGAGTTAAGCTTCGCGCGTAGTTGCGGCTGACCGACAAGAATGATCTGTAACAGTTTTTCTTTTTCGGTCTCGAGATTCGACAGCATTCTGATCGTTTCGAGCGATGAGGCTCTCATATTCTGCGCTTCATCGATGATGAGAACGGTGTTGTTCCCCTTGGAAAGCTGGTCGAGCAGAAAATTATTCAGTTGCCGGATAAAAACGGCCTTATTGCGGCGTTCCGGTATTATGCCAAAATCATGTAACACGGCTTCGAGTAATTGATTTTCGGGAAGGCTAGAGTTAAAAATAAAAGATGTTTTTGTTTTTTCATCAAGCTGGTTCAAAAGTGCTCTGCATAGCGTGGTTTTTCCAGCGCCGATTTCGCCAGTGATCTCGACAAAACCTTTTCTTTGGTTTATTCCGTATAGTAGATGGTTGAAAGCTTCTTTGTGGGTATTGCTTAAATAGAGAAAACTAGGGTCGCTTGTGATATTGAATGGGTTTTCTTTAAAACCGTAAAAATTAAGATACATTAGTTTTGTCCCACCTTTCGAAATATTATTATACGCTTATGATAATGCATGTAAAGTAAAAAGAAAGAAATTTATCGTGTTTTATAACGGCATTTTGATCCTATTAGCCAGTCTGAGAGTGATATAATTTTCATATTAACTTGTCATTGATATGATCATGATGTATATTTTAGGTACTATGATGTGGGAAGGGATGAATCAAAGAAAATTTCCGCGAGCAAGCTATAAATGCCGTATACGTGTCTTACGTGCGACGAAAGAAGAAGAGGTTCTAACGTATACGGAAAACATAGGCGCCGGCGGTGTGTGTGTGGAGCTCGAAAAACCGTTGCAGTTATTTGAGGAAGTTTCACTTGATATTTTTTTGAGCGATGAAAAACCTCCAATTTCATGCAAGGGAAAGATCGTATGGGTTGTGAAAAATCGGCCAATGGGGAAGCAGGGAAAAACGCTTAAATATGATACGGGTGTTGAATTTATAGACATGCCTGAAAAAGAACGTAAGTTAATAGCGCAAATTGTCAAAGATATATTGAGTTCGAACGCTTGACACACTGTAGTGTGCGTGATATACTTCAGCTAATTTTAAACTTAATTATTATTCATTTTAAGGAGGTGACGGACAGATATGCAAAAAACAATAAAGGTCTTATTTGTTGTGTGTGTTGTTCTGGCGATGGTGGGTGTCGCTAGCCAGTGTTATGCACAAGATCCTGCAAAAAAACTTGGAAGAGGCTTAGCCAACGTACTAACGGGGTGGGTAGAACTTCCTAAAAATATTTACGAAACAAGTGTTGAAGAAAATATGCTTACCGGCATCACAATGGGGCTGGCAAAAGGCGTCGGAATGACTATTGTTAGAACTGGTGCGGGCGTGTACGAAGCTGTTACGTTCCCGTTCCCAATACCGGAAGATTATAAACCGGTACTTGAACCAGAGTTTGTGTTTAGTGAATAAAAGCGGTATTTTTCTTTTTTAAACATAAGGGGAACGATTTGCTTCGTTCCCCTTATGTTTTAGTAGAGAGGTTAACCGTTGAAAAGGTCGTAGAGGTAGAGGGTAGTCAGATATACAATCTTTTTAAGAATTCTATTTTTTTTATCAATATCTTATAGTAGAATATACGCACAAATCACGGGGGAAATAATGGGCGAGAAAAGAAAGTACATGCGTTTCAACCTTTTTGTCGACGCAGTCTGCCGAACCGGAAACGGAATGCTGAAAAAAATGAAGATCAATAATTTCAGCAAAGAGGGTGTCGGTGTCATAAGTAGCGATGCCCTTAAAGAAGGAGAAGATGTTGAGATAGAGATGATGATACCGGGTGATAATGTTCCGGTGTTGTTTCAGGGAAAGGTTGCATGGGCAAATATTGCAAACGCTAACGGGCGCGCCGCACAAGGCGGTGTCAGGTTCAAGAAGATAAGTAATGAAGACAAAGGACGGATCTTGGAATACATTTATCAGAATTGGATCGTGCCTATAGAACCCGGTGTAAAATAAATTAATCTAAGGTGGAGGAAAGATGAGCGAGAACCCGGAAAAGAAAGAAAAAGCTGCGGCAAAAGCAACAGGGAAAACCGCGGAAAAAGAAGTTAAAAAAACTGAGACAAAAGCTGAAGTGAAGGAAGTTAAAGCCGAAGCGGCGCCCGCAGCAGCGGAAGCGCCGAAAGCGCCTGCGCCCGCCGAACAAGCACCGCAAAAAGGATTGGCTAATCAGCCGAAAAAAACGGAATCACTTAGAATGGTGGAATGCGCGGCGTGCGGGAAGACACTGAAGGCGAAGATCTGGTATTACCATAACAACGCGTATTACTGCACTAAGAAGTGCTATAAGCGGAAGTTGAAGGAACCGAAAGAAAAGCCTGCGCAAAAATAAAGGTATCCTAAAATACTTTTTGATTGAAAGCGTAGTTCTTGCTAATAAAATTCTTGCGATCATCCTTTCATAAGTGTATGTCCTCAAAAATACTTGTTTCAAGTTGTCTTATCGGGAAGCGCTGTTCTTATGACGGTGCTTCCCGATTCGTTAAAGCCGTGAAAGTTCTATGCGATAAGTGCGGCTGTATAGATGTTTGCCCCGAGATGCTCGGTGGGTTGGGCTCGCCGCGTGAAAAAAGCGAGATTGATAACGCTAGTGGCGAGGACGTTCTTGACGGCCGGGGTCATGTAATTTCAATAAGCGGGCAAGACCCTACCCCTCAATTTATTCGAGGCGCGCATCTGGCGCTGAGTTTGGCAAAGCAAAACAATATTAAAATTGCCGTCATGAAATCTTCCAGCCCTTCCTGTGGAAGGGGGATGATCCATTCTGGCAAATTCGATGGAGTCTTAACCCGCGGAAATGGCGTTACTACGGCATTACTTTTGCGTAATGGTATAAAAGTGTTTACAGATAGAGAAGTGGAAGAAAACCCACTGTGTGTTTCTAGTGCGCTTAGGGGTATCTAACTATTGAAAATTATGACATACATGTTATAATACATCCGTCATGGGAAAAAATTGTGTTTTTTGTAAAATTGCCACCAAAGAAATTAAATCTTCTGTTGTGTTCGAAGATGATGATGTCTTGGCTTTTAAGGACTTGAATCCGGAAGCTCCTGTCCACGTTCTCATCATCCCCAAGAAGCATATTGAAACTTTGGATAAGGCTGATCGCGAAGATGTTCAACTGTTGGGAAAACTTTTGTTCACGGCTAAAGAGATCGCCGGGCGATCCGGATCATTGGCAGGCGGATACAGGACTGTGATCAATTGCAACAGAGACGCTGGGCAGGAGGTTTTTCATCTGCATGTTCACCTTTTGGGCGGACGAAAGTTCTCGTGGCCGCCCGGATGATCTGCAGAGCGGATCAGAATGTAAACATCAATCAATCTATTTCTGAACGGAGGAAAAGATGAACAAGCAAAGCGAAAGAAGGGAATACCCGCGAATAAAAGATAAAGAGGTTGGCGTAAAGCTTTCCGGCGCTGGCTTTAAAACGATGAGCCAGAGCCTTGATGTAAGCGCCTCGGGTATATATTGCAAGGTTGACAGGCGCATACCCGTCATGACGAGGATTCAGGTAATCCTTTCTCTGCCGGGAAGGACCAAGACTGCACCTCCGATCGAAATGGAGATAGAAGGGATCGTTGTAAGGGAACATCTTTCAAGAAGAGAGGGAGAAAAAGAATGTTATGACGTAGCGATCTTCTTTAACGCGCTTACTCCCAGAGAAAGAGAAACATTGGTGGATTATATTAACCGCAAGGCTAAACAGGATATATAGTTCTTAGCTCTCGATGCGTCCGGTAGATTTACATTAAAGGTCCTTAAGATGGTTATTACAAAATATATTTCCGTGCGAACAGCTGGGAACACAGACATTATAGACATAACGCGCGAGTGCCAGAAAATAGTCGATTCAGCGAAACAGAAAAACGGAGTTATTACGATTTTTAATCCCGGGTCTACAGGCGGGCTCACCACAATAGAGTTTGAACCCAATCTTACAAAAGATTTCAAGGAAGCGATGGAAAATATAGCACCTATTGATAAGGCGTATCACCATCACAACACGTGGCACGATGATAACGGGTCTTCTCACGTGAGATCTTCCGTTATAGGGACATCACTTTCGGTGCCGTTCGTAGGTGGTAAATTGACCTTAGGTACGTGGCAACAGATAATATTTTGTGATTTTGACACATCGCCACGCGAACGGGAGCTTGTCGTACAAGTTATTGGAGAATAAGGTATATGGGGATCTTATTAAAGCAAAAACCGGTCAAATTGGTATCAAGTATCATATATAGAGAAGAAGGTTCTTTGAGTTCTATTATGCAAAAGATGTGCAGGTGTTTTGGAGAGGTGGAACCGCTCCAGGCGAAGCTTCCTTTCGACAAGACAGATTATTACTACGAAGAGTTCGGCAAACCGCTTATGCGTAAGCTTGTCTGTTTTAAGCGTCTTGTGGATCCTGAAAAGATATACCGGGTGAAACTTGTTTCAAATAGGCTTGAGGACGGCATGAGAGTAGGGGGGAACCGAACCGTGAACGTGGACCCGGGTTATATCACGGAAGCAAAATTGATCCTTCTTACAACGAAAGATTACTCCCATCGCATTTATTTAAGAGGAAGGATCTTTGCCGAATCTACGCTTTGTTTTACTAAAGGTTCTTTCCAAGCTTGGCCGTGGACCTATCCAGATTACTCGTCCCGGGAGGTAGTGGAATATTTTATGAAAGTTAGAGAAAAATATATGGAAGACATTAAAAACATGTCACAGAAAAATTTTTTATCGGGGATAAAATGTTTTTGAAGAAAAAACACATTATTGTTGTCATGGTTTCGTCGTTCATTGTTTCGCTGGTTCTTGTCTCGACGATACTGGGTTACAATCTTTACCTCCAATATAAGAAGGATACCTTTAGGATAAAGTACAGAAATTCCATAGCGAAGATAACTGCGGATCTTTTTAGTAAAGATCTCGTTCTGTCGAACATGAAGATCCGATTTTACGAAAATGATGCCAAGATCCCGGCGGACATGCCGGTTTTTGAAGGGGCGGTAAAAAATAATTCCAATAAGACTGTAACGCTGCTTATAATCGAAATGTCGTTTCAGGATCCGAATGGCAGGGTTTTGTATAAAGATTGGTTCTATCCGATAGGTGAAGGGAGATCGGAGAACATCTCGTCGCATTATGCCGGAAATAGGACAGGGCGGGTCCTCTTGCCCGGAGATGGGGTTTCGTTCAGATATATCCTTAAAAATTGTTCAGCCGATCTAGCAAGGGAAATATCGTATGATCCCAGCTTTGCGAAAAGCGAGCCTAATAAAAACGTAAAATTGGAATGTTCTATCTCGGGGATGAATGTGTTATGAAGAAATTGATCGCTAGCTTGATAATTGCTGCGTTCTTATCTGTTGTTCTTATGGTGTTCGCTTTTGTTTACATAGACCTAAGTGACCATAAGTGGTTCGTGTACGAGGTGTTTATAGGTAAAAGGCCGGTTGGTTCTGTCAGAATTGATAAATATGTAACGGAAGACAAGGTTGTTTACAAGGCTAGCGCGGAATACGTCTCGCCTATAGATTATCCTGCTATTCTCGAAAAACTCATTTTTAAAAGAAAAAGTATGGCCTTTCAAAAATTTACAAAGCAATCGAAAGGCGCGCGGGGTCAAAATAATTTAGCTCTTTTTGGTCAAGATGCGGGAAAAATAAATTTTTTACTTTTAAAACATCCTGAATTCCTAAGTCTTCCGAATGTTAGTAGTAATAAAAGCATATTAGTATTTTCGCCAAAAGATATTTCAACCTACACGCCGATCCTTGGCGAATACAATTTTTGGCAAAAAGGGGCGCAGTTCTTTGACGTGCTTCTTCTTTTCGATGACC
>JAQUNB010000052.1 GCA_028717825.1 Candidatus Omnitrophota bacterium | reverse complement strand
GTAGTATCCGCGCCGGTTCATAAAGCTTATATAGCGGTTCAGATCGTCTTTCACGTGTTCTTTTAGGTTCTCGATCTCTTCCACACCTTTAAAATTTCCGGCATCCACCATGCCTACTTCCAGAAAAACAAAATTTTTGAATGTGTCCCCAAATAATCTTATAACTCCGAATAGGGTATGAAGCCCCATCCCGTTAAAACCATTCACCAGAAGAACAGCGGTTTTTTCTTTTGGGTCGAACTTTAAAGGTTGTGTTAAGACCACTTCATTCGGTTCCGGTAATTCCGCGGCAACGACTAAGTTATTGAGCCGGCGCAATTGTTTCGCTATGCGGTAATAATGCCGTTTAGTTAATATGGCCAAGAGCACTAAGGTGGCGGTAATGAACAACGTTATCCATCCGCCTTCGTTGAATTTCATTACAAGCATTGTGATAAGGATAAAAGCGCATAATAAAAAACCGACTCCGCTTATCAAAATTTTTCTAACCCAATGTTTGATTTTATTTCTGCTATTCCACCAGTGACGTACCATCCCGGCTTGAGACAGGACGAAAGTGATAAAAACGTTAATACTATAAAGAACAACGAGGAACTTTACTGATGCGCGGGTGAAGAACATTAAAACTATTGATAGGCCCCCCACGATCAATAATCCCTTCTGGATTACTAGTCTATCGCTCAAGCTGGAGAATCTCACGGGAACCCATCGATCCGCCGCCATGTTTGCCAAAACCCTTGGTCCGCCTAAGAATCCGGTTTGGGCGGCAACAAAAAGTAATGTTGCTTCGGAAAAAAGCGTTACAAACACAAAAAGTCGTCCCCATTTCCAGGTGCCCGTGGTTTGTTCAAAAAGAATCGCATTTAACGTTTTGCCGGTTTCTGGTTTTACTTGGAAAAGCAGATACGCAACCATTAGCCCTAACACAATGAAAGACAGTGAGAACGCCATATAATGCATGGTACGCTTTGCTGTTTGTACTTTAGGCTCCCTTAATGCCGGGATTCCATTGCTGACGGCCTCAATGCCGGTAAATGTTCCTGCTCCCATACTGTAGGCGCGTAATACTAGCAGCATTAAGCCAAAAAAACCAACCTGGGAAATTGTTGCCTGCGTATCGATGATTGTTGAAGCGGCAAGACCCGACAAACTTGGCGCGTATTTTGTTATCGCATATATAATGATGAAAACATGTGTAATGAGAAATAGGAGAAAGACAGGCACCAGGGGGGCGATGGATTCTTTTACCCCTCTCATATTCAAGTAAATAAGGATTAAGACCATTAAAATAGCAAAACTAAGTTTGTATGGAAGCAGGTGTCCGGGGAGAAAGCTGAATATTGCGTCCGCGCCGCTGGCCACCGAAACAGTAACAGTAAGTACGTAGTCGATAAGAAGGGCGCATCCCGAGATCATGCCTAAGGTGGGTGACAATAATTTACTTGCGACAAGGTAGCCGCCTCCGCCATAAGGGAAAAGCTCGACAATCTGCGAATAACTTGCCGATATGATGAAGATTGTAATAACCGTACCGATCGCCACAAAAATACTCAGATACATATGGCCGTGCAGGGCCAAAAACGCTTCCTGAGGACCGTAACAGGAGGAAGAAAGACCGTCGGCACCCAACCCCACCCATGCGAAAAAGGCTATCAGGGACAATTTGTGGAAGATGGTTTTATCATGGACGTTACGTGGTCCGCCGAAGACTAGATTCTTTATCCGTTTAAACAGAGGTTCTTTTTCCATTTATATATTCTCCTTGAAACAACACGATCAAAAGATGTCGTTTTGATCGTGGGGAGCGTTCTCCGCGAAACCGGAACCCCCGAGTTTTATAATGGTGTATTATATGGGCAATTTCCCGCCATATCAAGGATTTTTTGAGCGATACTGCCTCATTGAAACTTAAAGATATCCGTCAGACAATAGTCTATTATGTTCTTTTCCGGGCAGGATAGGGTCTTGAAAAAACCTTTCATAATCGAGTGTTTTATGCTTTTAATGATCGATATGGCCGTGCTCCTTATTACATGGATATCTCTTCTTTGATCGCAAAGTTATTCTGAAAATCCGGGGAGGGATTGAGTTCCGGTACTTTGAATTGGCCGTCGTGGGCGCCCGCGCGTGTTCTTTTGGCGCGATATTTTTCGAACTCGCCCTCTTTTACAACTTTTAGGATGGGAGGGGCTAATAGCTGTTGCATACGCTTACTTTCATATTCTGTATTTTGTTTATAAAGCCCTTTTTCTATCGCGTCCAGAAATGCTTTTTTCTTTTCTCGCGACGGTTCAATCCCGAACTCTACCAGAAATATATACCGTGATGGTATGTTATGCTGGACAGAGGCCGAAAAGAACTTTAATATGAGCCCGTGTTCGTCAACAGCGCTATTAACCGCCTCTATTACATGGGACTCATAAAGTTTTTCGCCAACTAAGGAAGAGGCGCTCAGCCCTTTTTGCACGAACTCGATCATGGGCGTTTTGTTGAAGAACCCGACAACCGTTATTATGTCATCGATATGGTACCTGAAAAATCCACCGGGTGTGGTCACTATTAGGAAATATTCTTTTCCTTTTTCTATCTCGTTGCATAATAAGAACCGTTTAACGCTTTTACACATGTCCTCTTTTGGTACGAATTCATAAAAGTTCGTCTTGATGGCCAATATGCCGCCGGCGCCGGTATCACTTATTGGTATAGAACTGCGCGCCTCCGTTGAAAGACATCCAAAATCCCTTATCGGGACATTGCCGAAGAAAAACGGCAATTCCTTTAGATATAATTTGGACATACCGGCTTTCCAGCATTCTATCAATTTTAAATTTGGCCAGAAATATTTAGGTAAGAGTTCTTTCTTCTCTTTAAGGATATTCTCGAGCTCTTTGGCTCTTTTGGGTTTTGGTCGTAATGACCGTTCAATTGATCTTCTTATATCTTTAGGGATATTTATCCCGGGATCCAAGGTGCCTTTTCTTATGTCGTTTATCAGGCGTTTTTTCCACAGTGTTATTTTCTGGCACAATAGGATTATTGTGCTGGGACTTAACGCGGCTATCGTGGTAATGTTATGGGTCATCGCTATCCTTAAGGTGCAGTAATACCGCGATTCGTAATCGACAATATCAAAGATCTGTGGCGGCAGTACGTAAAGAGGTCTTATCACAAAAAGAAGGTTTTTATAGCCGTGCCCACTTTCCGCCCCGCAAGGTATGCCGGTCTCCGTGAAATATTCGATTTCTGAACCTACTATGGCCAATATCTTACCGTCAAGAATATCGGGGTGGTCTCGGATTATATAGTACGCCCATAGATCCTGTATCTCGGCTTTTTTCCTTCGTGAGTATTCTGTTACGGGAATGAGTTTCGGGATGCTGGTGGTGCCGGTCGTAGTGCCGAAGAATATAGTCTTATCCGAGGTAAGGATGTTCGTGGCACCTTCCCGCATTTTATCGATGTATGGGCGCAGAGTAGTACAATCACTCATCGGAACGGTCTTTTGATAGTCGGCGATGGATCTTATCCTGGAAAAACCGAATTTCTTTCCGTATTCCGTGTTTTTATTTCTGCGGAGATATTCTAAAAGGACTTTTTTCTGATTTAGGATAGGATCTTTCGTGGCTTTTTCAAAAGCTTTTGCTTTTAGAGCTAAGGTTTTTGCGAAAAGATATGCTATGTTCATATTGTCATGTTTTGTTTTTACAAAGCTCGATTTTAAGCCCCGCTGAAGCGGGGGGAGAGCGCAGTTCCTCTCCGGAAGATCAAGCAGAACGCTATTTATACTACATCCTATTATATTCAAATTGTTAGTAGAAACAAGTATATCCGAATTATCGATAGAAACAAGCGAATTTTGATATTTTTAGAGAGGTTTTTTATAAAACGCCAGGTATTTTTCAAATACCATGTAAGTAAAACAGGCAAGGCCAATTGCTTTTTACCATTATACGGTGTAAACTATTATCTATCGCAAATAAAGGAGGGGTAAAAATGGTGACTAGTAATTTTTATACGGAAATGGTTGGTAGAAATATAGGAGTTATCTCGGATGAAGAACAGGCGAAGCTGAAAGATACGTGTATTGCTGTTGCGGGCTGCGGCGGCATGGGCGGATTATCAGCCGAACAGTTGGTGCGTTTGGGCGTCGGGCATGTAAAGATCGCTGACCCCGATACATTTGCTGTTCATAATCTGAGCCGTCAGACAGGCTCAACTTCCTCAAATGTCGGCCAGAATAAAGCGGAAGTACTTGGCAAACATTTCAAAGCTATCAACCCGGAATTGAAGCTCGATATATACAAGGAAGGTGTTACTCTGGAAAATGCCGAGGAATTTGTGGAAGGAGCGGATGCGGTAATAGACGGCACAGACCTCTCTACTTTAAAAGCGACGCTCGCGATGTATGCCGCCGCGCAAAAAAAGAATATCTGTATCGTGAGCCCTAACGCCATAGGGTTCGGCGTTAATGTCTTTGTCTTTGGTCCGAATACCGTATCACTGGAAAAGTTTCTTGGGCTCTCGTCCGGGATAGATCCCAGGACTGTAATGACGAAACTTGTGCCTTACATTCCCACCTATGTCGATCTTACGGTGTTTAACAAAGCCGCCATGGGGGAGATACCGATACCCAATCTTGCTATGCCGCAGTATTTTGGGACATCGATAGCCGTATCAGAGGTTATAATGATGGTTCTTGGCAAGATAGAACATCCGGAAGGGCCGGCACCGCGCATATTTATAATGGACCTGCTTGACAGGAAATTCCAAGTTACCGGATAGAGATCAGCTCTTAAGTGTGCCTCGCTTTGGGTTTTAACTCGTAGGAGTAGAAGCTCCGATGGATCTTCCAGCATGAGTTATTAGTTCTCCCACAGTGTATATTTTGTTGATCTCTTCTTCCGCTATTTTTATGTTTAATCTCTCTTCCAGTTCGGAAGCAAGCTCTGCTCTGGCGAGTATGTCGATGCCAAGATCGAGTTCAAAAGAATCGCTTGGGACTATTTCGTTAATTCCGGTATATGTCCTGAGGCAGTGGAGTATTTTACTGGCCCCCGGACTTTTAAGCAGGGCAATGTCTTTTTCCGTAAGTATTTTTCTCTCAGGATGGCACACTTGTCTGATCTTTCCTAAAGAATGGAGTTTTTTTACTTCCTGCCTTTTGATCTTGCCCAATGGCGTTTGAGGCAGAGTATCAAGCGTCAGAGAAAAACCCATGAGCCTTTCCTCGGGGGAGAGTTCCTTTGAAACTTTCTCAAGAGCAGATTTGATCGGATAATAAGGATCTTTTATCCCGTTTTTTTCCAAAAAATTCATGTCCGGTATAATGATCGCCCACAAGACAGGTGTATTATTCAAACCTTTTGAAGGAGAAGCGCCGAAAATGCACATATCCTTGATCGGGGCATCCTGCATATAGATTTTCTCTATCTCTTCGGGATTTACCTTAAGTCCCGTTCCGAGGACTATCGTATCAGTTGTTCTTCCTGTGAGGAAGAGGTGTCCGTCTTTGTCTATATAACCGTAGTCTTTTGTCTTGAGCCACCCGTCTTCTATTGCCAGTCGCGTAAGCTCTTCATTTTTATAATAACCTTTCATGACATTTGGGCCGCGTACGAGCAGTTCTCCGATGCCGTGTTCATCTTTATTAATTATTTTAAACTGGACATTTGCTATCGGCAGTCCAACCGATCCTATCTTCGGGTTTCTGAATGGATTGACAGACAGAACGGGGGAGGCTTCTGTCATGCCGTATCCGTTCAATACGGTAAAACCGAATTTAAAAAGGTCCCGTTCGACATTTTCTTTAAGTTTTGTGCCGCCGCTTAAACATACGCGTATGGAATTTCCGAAAGACCGGTGAATGGGGTAAAAAAAGTATCTGGAAAGGTTGATACCGGTGGTTTTTCTTACCATATACAATAATTCCGCTACAGATAACGTAAGGAAGCGTAGCGGGGCGGATATTTTTTTTAGTTCCTCTTGGATGGTTCTGTGGAACATCTCGAAAATGAGCGGTACCCCTACAAATAGCGCAGCCCTAGACTGCCTTATCGCGGTTATAACTTCCTTGCTTCGTATGCTGCCCGGATATATTACCCTGCCGCCGTAAACAATCGGCCCGATCGTTGTAACGACCATCGCGTAGGAGTGATAAAGCGGAAGGACAGATATAATGCCGTCACCCGGTTTCATAAATCCTAATTTATAAAGCGATTGTATGTTCGAAAGGATATTCCCGTGAGACAGAACAACACCCTTTGGTGTGGAGGTAGCGCCGGAAGTGTACATTATACAGGCATCGTCATCCCTTACGGCTTTAATACCCTGGGCATCTTCTTCGGGAGAGGAGAGGACGGCGCCGAATTCATCCGAGTCTACAGAAACAGTTCTAATCCCTATAGGCGGGCAGGTTCTTTCGACAAAAGCTATTTTACAATCAGAAGTCGACAGTATATTCGCGACCTCTCTAGGAGAGCTCTTTGTGTCGGCAGGGACCGGAATGGCGCCTGCGAAAAGTGCGGCAAAAAATACGATCGGCCATTCGGGCCTGTTCCCAAGCATAATGGCGATTTTTTCGCCACGGCGTATGCCGTATCGTGTAGAGAAAGCAGAAGATAGGGCTTTTATTTTATCATAGAGTTCGCCGTAAGAAAATTCTATCCAGCGGTCGTCTTTTTTCCACTGGATGGCTATTTGGGCAGGGTCGTTAAAAACCCTTTTTGTAAGAGCATCACATAGGTTTCTGGCCATAACGGTATTATACCTTCTTATCTTGCCAAGGTTCTCAAACTTGCAGTTATCCCTTTTACCACTTGGGACATATTTTCGTAATTAAGAGTATCGTAAGTATCGGATCTTTTGTGATAATTCGGGTTTCGGAAATAAGCCGTATCAGTTATCATGACGACAGGAAATCCTGTCTTCCAGAAAGCCCAGTCATCGGACATTCCCACGCCCAGTACAAGACGCGGGACCACCATCCATTCTATGGGGAACTTTGTGGCTCTTCGAAAAGACCAAACGATGTATTTGAGGATCCGTTTGGACTTAGAGCCGCCCATCGCACCGATAAAATTTCCTATCGTCGGATATGAGAAACTAAAACCTAGCGGATGGCGCTGGGATCTTGGCTTATTTGAAAAGTATCCGATCATTTCCAAAATAACAGCCCCTTTTATGTTGTCCCTATTTTTAACAGCAGCTTTTGTGTAGATCATACTGCCCATGTGTTTTTTCTTGAAGAACGGCGGTTCTTCATTAGTGAACGCGATGAATTTGATCGTGCGGTCGGTCTTTGTATCTTTGAGGGCCCGGGCTATTTCCAGAAGTCCGGCAATGGCACTTGCGTTATCGTCGGCTCCGGGGTTGTTTTTGCTGTCATAATGCGCGCCAAGGATGATTATTTCATCCGGTCGTTTATTGCCGTCTTTTGTAACTATGATGTTCTTGAAATATTTGTCGCGAATACGGTAGACCTGAAAATCAACTTTGTAATCTAACGATCGGAACTGGTCGGTAATATAATCGGCGGCTTCGTTCAGACGAGAGTAATTACGTATGTTACGTTCTCCTATCTCGTGGGCCAGCTTATATACGTGTTTTTTTAATCTTTCAGGCGTCGTGTCTGTGCTCGTAGCATTTTCTCTTATAGTGTATGCAT
>JAQUNB010000051.1 GCA_028717825.1 Candidatus Omnitrophota bacterium | reverse complement strand
TCATCGAATACAACAAAAGGAGATAATAATTATTTTTCTTCACCAATATTTTCAGGGCATTACACAGATTCTCGAGCCCTTTCCATGGATTTGGAAAGCCGAAATTCACCAAAAGGACCGCGTTCTTGTCAATACCGAAGTTTTGTTCAATATCCGCCCTTACGGAAGCCGTGTCGATATTCCCCGGGATTATATTAGACCCGATGGGAATTTCCCGACATTTTTTTTTAAAAACACCAAAATACTTTCTATAAAGACACGTAAGCTCTTCATGTGTCGTAATTATTCTGTGGCTAAAAATAACAAGTAAGGCCGCGTTGACCTTAGATATCCACTTGCCACCTACCAGTGTATGGAATGTCGTAACGCATTTAGTCCCTTTACAGGTTAACCTGATAAATAAAGGCAACAGCTTAAAAGCTACGCCAAAACCATAACTGACCGGCGTATATTGAATATGTACTATATCGAATTTATATTCTCTCGCAAGGCGGCAGATCTGTTTAACTTCATTTATCCCCCATTTTTCACGGAATATTTTAAACACATTTTTATCGTTCCCTTTATATCCCGCGGAGGCAACAACATAAACTTCATGCCCCAACGCTCGCAGGTTCTCAACAAGTATACGAGTATAATCCCCTATCCCGTCCCTTTGATAGTTCGGCTGATACATCGGGAATACCATACATATTTTCATACTCAAAACTCCAATTGGGATTCGGTGTTAGTGTCTCGGGATTTGTGCACATAAACAACGAACCACTAGCCACCAGTCACTGCACTTCACAACGAATTATCCGTAAAGATCGTCTCTAACTGTTTAATATGAGGCGCCGGCAGATATTTTTTCAGGACAGTCCCGCGCGCTCTCCCGCCCATTTCCGCAGCCTTGCCGGGATTATCAAGTAAATAAGTTATTTTCTCCGCCATCGCTTCTTTGCTATACGGGGCGACCAAAAACCCTGTTTTATTATCAGTAAGCCAATCCCCTATACCTCCGACATTAAATGCGACAGCGGGCCTCCCGAAAAACGCCGCCTCTATGCCGCATATACCAAAAGGCTCGGGCCATATTGAAGGTAAAATGATGAAGCCTGCCCTTTTATAGAATTCAGCGGTATTTTCATGTTCTCGCCAACCGTGGAATATTACTTTACCGGATAAACTGTTATCAAAAATCTTTCTCTGGCACGATTGTTCCATCGGACCGGTGCCCACCACATCCAAAATATAATCTTTCTTGATAAACCTAAGGATATCCAGCAATACATCCAGCCCTTTACCCTCAGCGATCCTTCCGGCAAAAAGCATACGGCCCGGTTCGGGATCGGCATTAACACCCGGATCTTTGTAATCGACAAAATAAGGCAGCACAAATATTTTACTTTTCTTGATCCCGTTATTTACAAGTGTCCCTTTCATATATTCTGAGGCGACTATTATCCGATTAAGTTTTTTAGTGGCTTCTAAAGCGTTTTTTGCCCTTGAATAGGACCTTATGCCTTTAAAAATGTTTCTTGGCATCGAGCATCTAGTATAAGCGCGCACGAAACACGAAAGCCCGAGAGGATAACGGTTCACCTCAAGTGGATTACGGAGAAGCATTTTGCCGTCCGGATCGACTGTTTTATAACCATGGATATATCTAACGGTTCGGCCCTTGGTCGAAAAATACTCAATGGCTTTGCCATTCTCCATGTTGTGGAGATAAATTATATCCGGACAAAACTTCCCTACCGCGTAATCCAGCGACTCTTTAGCCGAAACCGAGAAAGAAAGTTCTTCATCCCATAACTGCGGAAGATGGAAAAAGTCACAAAAATTATCATTTCTCAACACTTTATCCCAATGGATAATACCGGTCGTGTGACCTTTCTTCCTCATGATCCGGGAAAGTGAGTTGATGTAATACTCCACCCCGCCGGCGATCTCCGAATATTTATTTACAAATAAAATTTTCATTGTTGAATTTTCCCCGTCTCGTCATCGCCTACGCTAGCACGATATACAATATACGATATACGAAATACTATATACGGTTTTTACGGTTTTCTATATACATACACAATATTTTTCATGAACAAATGCCCGTATGTTCTCTCAAGACGCATCCAGATCTTCTCCCAGAATCTCGAAATGGTTTTATGTACCGGACAATTTTTGGCAAAAGGGATCTTTTCCGCCTTTTTATCCAAAGTCCTTAATACAAAAACGATCTCAAAAGGCGAACGCCAATAGTCATATCCGCACTTCTCAAGAAATTTCAGTCCCAACACATCCCCGAAGATCTTTAACTGCCGGTCCGAGAACTCCGTCTCTAGCCCCCATTCCCACTTGCCCAGGCAAGAAAGAAAATGTTTATATAATGTATAAGCGGTATACTTCTGAGGAACATTAATTATAAGGACACCGCCATGCCTAACCACTCTCAGTTGTTCTCTAAGCGCCGCGAGCGGATCCGGCATATGTTCCAAAAGACCTTGGCTAAAGACAACATCAAAAAGATTATCGGGAAAATCCAATTTAAGCGCATCGCCCTGTTTAACGACCACACCATGGTCAAAAAACTTATCCAGTTCCCGGGCGACTTCTACGGCCTTCTCCGAGATATCTATGCCGAACATCTCGGCTTTTGTTTCTTCGGCAATAATATGTGAATCGATAGATGAGCCGCACCCGACCTCTAAAGCCTTTGCTCCTTCTTTATCTCTTACATACTTCCGCAAACAATCCAGATAGACGCTTCTATCTTTTTTATGGGCTTCGATCTGACCTTTAATGGTTTGATCGTCCCATTTCTCCCATATATGATCATATCTTTCATTCATTCCAAAACCCATGTTTAAGGTTCTCCAGTTTCTTGCGCGACTTATCATCCAGAAAAAGGAACGCCATATAGAGCCAGGCTTTTATATTCAAAGGGTTATTCATCACGGACCTCTTTATGAGCTCCTTCGCGTAACTAAGCGGGCCTCTATGATACATCCTGTGGGCCCAATACAGATAATTCGACGATACCTGAAAGTTTTTCGGCAAGCAAGAACAACCGAAAACCTCTCTTTTGAGTTTTGTGAACGCCGCGACATCGCCTTTCTGCAGTATATCCGCGCCTTCCGTTTTCCGCTGGGAAGCCAGGCGTCTGGCAACCTCGGTAAAGAGAAGTTGGGTGCGCCTATCGGAGATAGTCGCTCTTTCAATAGAAAACCTGTGCGCAAGAAGCACTTCCGGGATATTATAGATCTTGTTCTTTTCGCTGATCCTGAGAAAAAGGTCATAATCCTGCGCGCGTCTAAACTCCGCCCGGTATCCGCCTACATCCTGAAAAACCTGTTTTCTGAACATGCATGTGCTATGCGATAGATGCGCCGTGTCATGAACAAACTGTGTTATATCACCGCTCTTTTGTTCCGCTTCCTTTATCGATATTTCCTTATCCTTTTCATCTACAATTATTTGCAGCGCGCCGCAAATGCCGTAGTCTTTGTTATTCTCCAAGAATGTCAATTGGCGGGCGATCCTCTGCGGCATGGCGACATCATCCGAATCCATAACAACGATGAAATCCCCTATCGAGCTTTTCACCCCCGCGTTCATGGAATACGCCTGTCCATAATTCTTCCCGTTCTCGACTATCTTTATCCTTTCGTCCTTTGCCGCGTATGACTGCGCCAAACTAAGGGTACTATCCGTAGATCCATCATCGACGATGATGTATTCGAAATCTCCATATGTTTGGCCCAAAATACTTTCGATACACTGCGAAATGTATTTTTCGTTGTTATAAACCGGGGTTATGACGCTTACCATTATTTTTTTCATAGACATCCAGGCTATTTTGACGCCTTAAGTCTTGCCTTAATTATCTCGAATATTTTATATCCGCTTGTTTTTGACAGAATATAACTTATCAATAAGTAAAAGATCCCGCTCAAGAACGCAGCAATAATAAACCCCAAGGTCCTTTGAGTATCCAAAATACGCCTTGAGAACATGATAAAGATCCATAACAAGCAAGATGAGAGCATCGGAAAGAATGATATTTTAAGTGTTTGGATAAATTTAAGGTCAATGGCTTGTTTAAGCCCGTACGTAAACCCTATAAACAAGACCAGCGCGCTCGCACAAACCGCCAGGGACGTGCCGACGATCCCGAACTTCATCGATAGAGGACAAATAAAAATAGCCAAAGTCATAAGTCTCACAGTTTCCCAGCCGGTCTCTATTTGCGGACGTTTAACCGCGAAAAAGACACAGCCCGCGGTCACCGACGCGGCCCTTAAGAACCCGCCCCAAGCCAAAACCTGCATCGCGCCTACCATGGGAAGCCATTTCTCCCCTAAAAATATGGCGGTGAAATCTCTCGCGAACAAAGTGATCATCACCGAGATAGGCACGGCGACAAAAATTATAAGCTGGGCGACTTCGATATACGCTTTTTTCAGTCTTTCAAGATCACCTTGCATTTTTGAATACACAGGGAACATCACCTGCGCGATAACGTGAGAAACTTCCGTGGCGCTGGCGTTAGCGAGCCCATACGCCATTTGATAGAACCCGAGCGCGGCGATGCCCATAACCCTGCCGACAAAAGCGTTATCTCCTTGCGTGATCAGAAAAACCAAGATGCTTGTCCCGAACAACCATTTGCCGTAATTAATAAGTTCTTTCGTTTTTGGATAGTCTAGCTTGAACTTGGGCCTGTAGGGATGAAGCACATAAGACATAACACAGGTGATCAAAGACCCGGCCACAGACCCGTACACCAGCGCCCACACGTTCCTAAGTTTAAAAGCCAGCATAACGGAGACAGCTATGTTCGTTATAAGCCCGCCCGTCTCCATGATAAAACGCCTATTAAATTGCAGATCTCTCTGAAAATAAACCGTCCCGATATTCTGAAGCCCCATAAACAAATAAAGCAGAGCTAAAACCCTTATGATCGAACATGCGCTCGGACTCCTAAAAAATTCTGCCACAAAAGGAGCGCTAAAGAAAAGCAACGCGCACAGGATAGCGGCCCTTAAGAACTGCACAGTCCAAGCGGTATCTAAATAGTGTTTGATATCTTCTTTCTTTTGGATAAGCGCCGCTTCGAATCCTGTTTTAGAAAAAGTATCAAGCATGTTTATCGCGAGGGCCGCGACACCCATTAGACCAAAATCGCTCGGGGCCAAGAGCCGGGCGAGTATGATCGTTCTTGCGAATCCCAAGGCGCGCTGAACAAATCTTAGCGTAAACACCCACGCGCCGCTTATCGCGGCCCTCCGTCCAAGCGATCTTTGTTCTTCGGGATATTCCAATCCCCTGTCTTTTACGAACATATCCTGCAATCTATCCATTATTTTCGCTCACACGCCAGACGAACGCCTTTCTCAAGATAATAATCCAAGATCTTTCTATATAAAAAGAAAGGCATCGGCATCTTTAAATATCTATCCATAAAATTGGCGCAAACCATTAAAATCGGATAAAAAATATCCTTACAAATATATTTGACCTTACCCGCAGGGAACGACACATTGACCGCTTTTGGATGTTTTTTAGCTAATACCCTGTTATAATACCCCCTATTGATATTTCTCTTCGCGTATTCATCCAGATAGGGCGGATGGTAATCATAGATCTTCGCCTTTTTATTGCAGACAAGCCGCAGCCCCTGCTCTTGCAAACGATAGCCGAGCTCGATATCTTCGCAAAAATATTTAAAAATGGGATCGAACATACCTTTTTCTAATAAAAACCCCCTGCTCACAGAAAGGTTAAAAGTAATAAATCCTTTATAAGACTCACAGCTCCACGCTTTCAAAAGTCCCTGTACATGATCAAAAAATGTACGCGATGTCGAAACGATATATCTGCCAAAAGGCGTCACGATAGAGTCTTCAGGCCTGACCTGCTCACCCAAGACAGCGACGTTCTGACCGCCTTCGCTTTGGTGTGACTTTACATGTTCCTCCACAAGACGCGGATCGGCAACGGTATCATCTTCAAGAAAAAGCATAATACGCCCTTCCGCTTCAGTGATACTTATGTTCCTCACGGCCGCTTTGCCTTCGTTCTTAACTTGCGGCAGATACTTTATGTGACAGGGAGACTTGGTAAGCATCGCCTCCATCACTTTATCCGTCCCGTCGGTCGAGCCGTCGTCAACCACAACGATCTCAAACTTTTCCATAGGATACGTCTGCCGCTCGAGCGAACCGATCACCTTAGCCAAAAGCTCTTTCCGATTATATGTAATAATGCTGATCGATATATCATACATAGTTTTTATTCCTGTCTCCTGCGGAATACTATTAAGTTATCGATATAATATGGCTGAATATTCTCGAACATCGACATCTCTTTTTTAAGTGTGTCCAAGGGCTCGCTATCCACCACAAAACCAACCCGCAGGAATTTATCTATCCACCATTTCTTTTCTTTTAGATTTATGTGTTGAATACCCGTTTGAGCCGGACCTGCTGCCGAAAAAATAATAATATCGCTGGAGCCTGTTAGGTTCCCCACAAATATATCGCTGAATTTCTCATCAACATGTTCCGCGACCTCGAGGCACAGGCATATATCGTATTTTTTGCCGGGATCATATTTTCGTCGCAGATCGAAAATCTCAAAATCTTCTTTTTTTATTTTTGCGCGCCGTCTACAGTATTTTGAACCATCCACTCCCTTTACTTCCAGCCCTTTTTTCTCGAATGGTACAAGGATATCGCCTGTTCCACACCCAAAATCTATGATAGAGCGCGGGTTAAATACACGCGTTACCAGTTCAAAAAAATCTTGAGTCCATTTTTTATCTCGTAGCTTACTATTACTGGCGAAATCTTCATTATAAAAATAATCGATATCCCGCCCAAAGACGCTTAGCAGAGCCACCTTTAAATCTCTAAGTTTTTTGACACAAGCTTCCGGTAATATTTTTCTCAAAACGTATTTTATACCCATATTTCACACATCACCCTTATGTCGATGGCGCAACAAACTCTTCTGACTTTTTACGGGTGACAGCAGGTAATTCGAGCACGGCACAACCCCTGCGTTTTGTTTTGCAACGCAAAGCAGCAGGGGGCGGATGCGCGCAGAATGCCTGCTGGCAGGACCCGTGAAAAGTTAGCATAAATTTTCACATCACCCGGTAATATTTTTCTCAAAATCCTTTTCAGACCCATAATTTATATGACCTTCATGCGGTATTATAATTTGATTCGGGATAGGTGGCATTCCGCGCGTAGTTTCGGAAATTTATTTGTTTTAGACAAATAAATTTCAGACTTTTTGAGTACGAAATGCCGCCTATCCGAAAAACTAGAACATCCCCTCACACTTAGTACATCCTGTAAAAGTTTACGTAAATATCACCCCAATTGAACACATTGCCGTTGATAACAGAGATAGACGCGACATAATCTTTTATTTCTCGAGGCGATACCCATTTCTTAAAATGAAACTTCATGGACTCTTCGGGTGAATAATTGAAAACTGCCTCCCCCATCGCAGCAAGGTAATCCACACACTTAACTGCCTCGCCTTTTCTTTCCGGAGTAAACTCGAACGCGATATACTTTATCGGTTCGCTCAAACCGTGCAAAACGCTCAATTCATGTCCTTCGACGTCGATTTTACAGAATTTCGGCCTGCCATAGATCTTTATCAGGTTATCCAGCGTGACCGCTTCGACTGGGACCGTTCTTCCAGATCG
>JAQUNB010000050.1 GCA_028717825.1 Candidatus Omnitrophota bacterium | reverse complement strand
GAACACGCCAAATATATCCAGACCGACGATGAGCACAGAGCAGCTCAAAGAATATCGCCTTTTTTGATCCCGATGCTTATAGTCAATATGGCTTCTGGATTAGTATCGATAGAATTGGGTTTTAAAGGTCCGAATTCAGCCGCTGTTACGGCCTGCGCTACAGCGAGCCATTCTATAGGCGATGCGTTCAAGATCATTGAGAGAGATGAAGCGGATATTATGGTGGCCGGTGGTTCTGAAGCGGCTATAACAAAGATGGGGTTCGGCGGTTTTTGTGCGCTGAAAGCGCTTTCCACCCGCAATAATGAACCGGAGAAAGCCTCAAGGCCTTTTGACCGAGAGAGAGACGGGTTTATAATGGGAGAAGGCGCGGCGGTAGTAGTCCTCGAAGAGCTTGAACACGCTAAAAAACGTGGCGCGAAGATATATTGTGAAGTGGTGGGATACGGCATGAGTGGCGACGCGTATCATATGACGGCGCCTGATCCCGGAGGATGCGGCGCTATACGATGTATGAAGATCGCGCTTGAAGACGGGCACTTGAACCCAACAGATGTAGATTATATAAACGCCCATGGGACGTCGACCCAACTGAACGATAAAATGGAAACCATGGCGATAAAAACCGTTTTTGGTGATCATGCGTATAAGTTAGCGGTTAGCTCGACAAAAGGAGTTACAGGGCATTTATTAGGCGCAACAGGCGCTGCGGAACTTATCGCGTGCGCGAAGGCTATAGAAAATCAAATAGTTCCTCCTACCATCAATTATGAATTTCCGGATCCAGACTGCGATTTGGATTATGTTCCCAATGTCGCGAGAAAAAGAAAAGTCAACGTGGCGCTTAGCAACTCTCTTGGGTTCGGCGGGCATAATGTAACTCTTGTCGTCAAAAAATTTACTAATTAAATGAAAAATACGCGGTTTCTTTTGGTCTCGATCTTGTAAAACAGGACATATTTTTTGCAAAATAAAAATTAAGGAGAAAAGATATGGACTATCTTTTAACCGAAGAACAACAAATGATAAAAGACCTCTGCCGTCAGATAGCCGAGGAAAAAATAAAACCTGTTGCCGCTCAATACGACGAAGAAGCGCATTTTCCGTGGGATATCGTTAAAATAATGGCGGATTCTGATATATGCGGTGTTTATATCCCGGAACAATACGGCGGTATGGGCAAAGGTGTTTTTGAACTGGCTATCGCTACGGAAGAATTGAGCTGGGGATGCGGCGGGATAGCGCTTGCTTTTGCCGCGACGGGCTTGGGGACCTTCCCGATACTTCTTTACGGCAACGAACAGCAGAAAGCGAAATATTTACCGGATATAGCGAAAGGGAAAAAGCTTGCCGCGTTCTGCATAACCGAAGCGGAAGCAGGTTCCGACGCCGGAAGCATAAAGACGACCGCAAAAAAAGAGGGCGACTATTATGTTCTTAACGGCACAAAACAATGGATAACGAACGGCGGAGAAGCTGACGTTTACACAGTTATCGCGATGACGGATAAAACGAAAGGCGCCAGAGGCGCGAGCGCTTTTATAGTCGAGAAAGGTACGCCGGGCTTAAGCTTTGGTAAAAAAGAAAATAAGATCGGGATAAGAGCTTCCGCTACAAGAGAAGTTATTTTTACCGACTGCAAAGTGCCTAAGGCGAACCTTCTCGGGAAAGAAGGGCTCGGGTTTATCGTCGCCATGAAAACATTTGATCATTCACGGCCCGGTGTCGCGGCGCAGGCTTTAGGTATAGCCCAGCGCGCTTTGGACGAGGCAGTAAAATATTCACACGAAAGAAAACAGTTCGGCACGGCGATCTCAAATTTTCAGGGTGTGAGTTTCATGCTGGCCGATATGGCTATACAAGTAGAGGCCGCGAGGGCGCTTATTTATTCCGCCGCTAGGATGATAGATTCCGGCGCGAAAGACGTGGCTAAAGTTTCCGCGATGGCCAAAACATTTGCTTCGGATGTGGCGATGAAGGTTACCGTAGATGCCATCCAGGTGTTTGGCGGATATGGTTATATGAAAGAATATCCGGTCGAGAAACTGATGAGGGATGCGAAGATCACCCAGATATATGAAGGGACGAACCAGATCCAGCGCAGTGTTATCGCTTCTTCTCTCATAAAAGAGTGTCTGGCGAAGAAATAAGGACGAAGGGTGCGGTAATGCGGATAGTTGTGCTGATCAAACAGGTTCCCGATACAACGGACGTAAAGATCGATCCGGTAACGAACACGCTAAAAAGAGAAGGCGTTGTTTCTATCATTAACCCTTTTGATATGTATGCCATCGAAGAGGCACTTCGCGTTAAAGAAAAGATGGGCGAGGGCGAAGTAGTTGTAATAACGATGGGGCCTCCTCAGGCGGAAGTAGCGCTAAGGGAAGCGATATCAATGGGCTGCGACAGGGCGATCCTTTTAAGCGACAGAAAGTTCGCAGGAAGCGATACTTGGGCCACCAGTTATACGCTTTCACGCGCGATCGAAAAACTCGGAGATTGTTCTATCGTTTTCTGCGGCAAACAAGCTTCAGACGGCGATACCGCGCAGGTTGGTCCTGGGATCTCCACTCACCTAAATATTCCACAGGTCACTTACGTTAAAAAAATAGAAAAAATAGATAAAAATTCAGCGGTAGTTGAGCGCATGACGGAAGAAGGGTATGACGTCGTCGAGACGCCTATCCCGGCGCTTTTCACTGTAGTTAAAGAGATAAATGAACCGAGACTTCCTTCCCTTAAGGGTAAAATGAAAGCGAAAAAAGCCGAAATTGTCGTATGGAAGGCTGAAGATCTCGGTTGTGAACCGGATAAGATCGGACTTGATGGTTCTCCGACGCGCGTTGTTAAGATATTTACCCCGCCGCCAAGGGGAGGCGGCAGGGTGCTCTCGGGCGAACCGGAAGATGTCGCCAAAGAGTTAGCGGAGCTGTTGAAGAAAGATATTGTCGGATAGATCCGGTTTCAGCTTGAGGCAAAAGCGGAGAGAATATGTCGGAAAATGACGCGATACAGGTAATATTAGAAAAATGCGTGGGGTGCACTCTCTGCGTTAAAGCGTGTCCTTTCGGAGCAATAACCATGAAGGACAAGAAAGCCGTGATCGATTTGGCGAAGTGCAACCTTTGCGGCTCGTGTGCCGACAAATGCAAATTCACGGCTATTGTGATAAAAAAGACGCAGCTGAAAAAGATCTTCGATTTTTCCGCGTATAAAGATGTCTGGGTCTTCGCGGAACAGAAAAAAGGCGTTATACAATCGATCTCTTTTGAGCTTTTGGGTAAAGGCAGGGAGCTTGCCGACAAATTAGGCGTGGATCTTGCCGCGGTACTTCTCGGTGAGAATATGGAGGATACTGCTAAGGAACTTATATCAAGAGGCGCCGATAAAGTGTATCTTGTCGATTCCCCAAAACTCAAGGCATATCAGGATGATCCTTATACAAATATACTGACGGAATTGATCTCAAAATATAAACCTGAGATCGTATTGTGCGGCGCAAGTACTATAGGAAGAAGCTTGATCTCGCGCGTGGCGGTCAAACTGAACGCCGGACTTACCGCTGACTGTACCGGGTTGGATATCGATCCGGAAGAAAAAATATTACTTCAAACACGGCCTGCTTTCGGCGGCAATATTATGGCCACGATAATCTCGCCCAATTCGCGTCCGCAGATGTCAACTGTAAGACACAAGGTAATGAAAGAAGCCGAGCCCGATCTTAAACGTAAAGGCGAGATAATAAAAATAAAACTCGATGATGATCTTTATATCTCAAGGACGAAGCTTATTGATGTTATAGAGGATATCGAGGAAACAGTGAACCTCGCCGAAGCGGACATTATCGTTTCCGGTGGGCGTGGGCTGGGTACAAAAGAGAATTTTGCCATTATCCGCGAGCTGGCTATGGCGTTAAACGGCGCGGTAGGCGCGTCGCGCTCCGCAGTTGACGCTAACTGGATACCATATTCACATCAAGTAGGGCAGACGGGCAAAACGGTTTGTCCCAAAGTTTATATTGCCTGTGGTATTAGCGGTCAGATCCAGCATTTAATTGGAATGAAATCTTCAGATATCATCGTTGCCATCAATAAAGACCCTGACGCCCCCATATTCAGCGTAGCAACCTATGGGATAGTAGGGGACCTCTTCAAGATAGTTCCGCTCCTCACTAAGCATTTCAAAAATATTCTATAACTCTTTATATTAGCCCACGTGTTGTATCTTGTTTATAGCCTTTGGTATATGGCGAATTAATGACAAATGTCAAATATCAAAAATGAAAGTTCCTGTCTGAGTTTTGGTATTTGGATTTTGTTATTTGTCATTAAATTCCAACTGCCATATACTAAATGCTATATGGAAACCTCCGTCTTCACTGGCACGTTTTTTAGTTTTCTTGACAACTACAACACACTCGTGTATACTTGCTTAAGCTTTCACAAAGATAGACAAACATATATAAGGTTGTAGACAAATATGAATGGTATGAAAAAATATACAGTTCAGGAAGTCGCTGATCTTCTTGGTATATATAGAGGAACAGTGATCAACTATGAGAAAAGGGGTGTTTTCCCGAGCCCGAAACGCAATCCGATCAACGGGTACAGGGAATACACAGAAGAGGAAATTGAGCTCTTGAGAAAGATACTAGCGGGAGAGCTTCCGCATTGTTCTCAAAAATCTGTTAGCTAAAAATGTTTTCTAATTTTGTGGTCATAAAAGGGAGGAATAATGTATTTTAAGAGTTTGGAAATTTCGGGTTTTAAGTCTTTTTTGAATAAGACTAAACTTAAATTTGAACCCGGGGTTACCGCGGTAGTTGGGCCGAACGGATGCGGTAAAAGTAATATTGTGGACTCAATAAAATGGGTTCTGGGCGAACAATCCACAAAATCGATGCGGTCTGCTTCAATGCTGGATGTTATCTTTAACGGGACCGAAAAATATGAAGCGGTCAATTTCGCCGAAGTATCCCTGACCTTATCCAACGAGGACAGGGCTCTGCCCATAGATTACGATGAAGTTACGATAAGCCGCAGGTTGTTCCGTTCCGGCGAAAGTGAATACCTTCTGAATAAAACGCCTGTCCGCTTGACGGATGTGAGGAACATCTTGATGGGAACAGGTATCGGCACAAGCTCATATTCGATCGTGGAACAAGGCAGGATGGATCTTATATTAAGTTCCAAGCCGGAAGAGCGTCGTTATGTCTTCGAGGAAGCGAGCGGTATTACACGGTACAAGACAAAAAAACGGGAAGCGCTCATGAAGCTTGAACGAGTTCAGGAAAACCTTACAAGGATCAACGACATAATACATGAAGTTGAAAGACAAATAAAAGTTATCGAGCGGCAGGCGAGAAAAGCCGAAAGATATAAGGCGCAGTATGAGGCGCTAAAAGACCTCGAAGTAAAATACGCGTATAAAAAATTCAAGGATCTTAGCTCTAACGATGTGTTTCTGGATACCTCGGGTGTGGAACTCAAAGAACTTTCGGAAAAATTGGTCGCCGGCATAAACGAGGATTCAAACGCTCTGACAGCGCTGCGTGAGGAGTATAACCGCGTACTCGAGGGGCTACAATCTTCTAAGAACGAGATGATGCGGTTATCGACCGATATGGAAAAAAATGTCCATACGGTGGAAATAAACGGCGAAAGGATCAAGGAACTTCAGAAATCGGTCGAACGGATGGATTGGGAGATCGAGGAGATAACCGGGCGCAAGGACGATCTTAAGATCAGGCTGGACAGTCTTGAGGTAAGGTTCGGGGAAGTAAGCGGGATCCGGGCAAAGAAAGAGGAAGAGCTCTTATGTGCCGAAGAGAACGTGAAAGACCTGACCGCCAGCATCGAAAAACATAAGACGGCGCTTATTTCCAGCAAAGAAAGGACCGTCGATGTTGTCTCGGACGAGACGAAAGTTAAGAACGCTCTTATAAAAATGGACGCGGATATACAAAACGGCCAAATGAGGATGAAACGCCTAAGAATAGAAAAGCAGAATGTCTGTGTCGAAAAAGAGAAAATAACCGAGGAGCTTAAAGCGGTTGAGCTGCGCGAAAAGGATATCAGCGCCGAATTGGAAGAAAAAAGAAAGTTGGTCGAGTCTTGTAACGAGGAGTTTAACTCGAAACAAAATAAATTTAATGAACTTAACGAACAAAAACGCGATAAAGAGAGACGCATAAACGAGATCAGGCCGCAGAGGCAGTTTCTCGAGAAGCTCTTATCCGAGAGAGAAGGAATAAACGAGAGCGCGAAAGATATAATGAAGCGCAAGGAGAGCGGCGACGACAGGTTTGCCGGTGTCCACGGAATACTTTCGGAACTTGTGAACGTGAAGGACGAATATGAGGAGACCATGGAAGCGCTACTCGGCAGTGCGGCGCAGGCGCTTGTCGTGGATACCCGGGATATTGCCCAAAGTGTCAGCGGGTATCTTAAGGAAAACCATTTAGAAAGCGTTTATTTTATTATACTGGAAGAGTTGAATAAACCGTCTGCGCGAGCCCAAGAGGCTTGTCCTACGGTCGGGCTGAATGATATAGGAGAAGTGCTTTTTACAAACGAGCATTATAGAGAAGCGCTTAAGAATCTGCTCGGGGGTATTTATGTTTCAGGGGATCCAGACAAGATCGCGGACCTCATTGTGGCGGATAGCGGTTTTGAGGGTAAGGTGATATTTGAAAAAGGTGAAATAATACAAAAAGGTATGCGCCGTAGCCGGAACCATTCTCACAAAGAGGTCATCCCGCTCTTTGGCAGACGAGAGAAGATCGAAAAAATGCAGAGGGAGGAAGACGAAATAACAGCTGTTATACAAACGATAGATCTTGCCATTGCGGAACTGGCAGAATGGCTGAAGACCGGCAAGATCAGAAAAGACGCTCTTGAGAAAGAACTTGCCGAGAAACAGATATTTTTTGCTGATATTGTTTCCAAAAAAGCTTCGGTCAAAGAAAAGTGTAATTCGCTATCAGAAGAGGTCCTTATTCTCGATACGGAGATAGAGGAGGAAGAAGTTATTATTAGTGGGTTTTTAACGGAGAAACAGGACCTAAGTTCAAGGCTTGCCGCGCTTGAATCAGAAAACATAAAACTGCAGGAGATGACCGAAGAAGAACAGAAGGCTGTTCTGCTGTGCACTACGAGGCGCGAGGAGACACTTTTTCTTATGTCTGACATAAAGGCGGAACTCTCCGGTGTCAGAATGGAAGAGAATAACCTTAAGGAGAATCTCGAGAGGGAACGGACAAGCTTTGATAGGATCGCCCGTGAAGTCGAGGATAAACGGAATCAGATAAAAGAGAACGGCGAGCGCATATTGAGATTTGAGGACGAAATAAGAACTTTGCAGGAACGAAACGCGGCGTTCTCCGTGGAATTAGAGAATAAAACGAAGGGGATAGATGAAATCGAGTCAAAAAAGAACGCTTTAAGCGGCGAGATAAACAAGCTGCAGGAGCGCGTCAAGGCTAAAGAGTTTGAGCTCGAGAAGGCGAGGAACGAAACGAGAGACGTGGATATCAGGACGAAAGAGGTTGAGTATAAAAAGGGCGCGCTTGTCGAGCGGATACTCAGCACATATAAAGTGAACTTGAGTGAGTTAAATGTTGAGCTGGAAGAAAATACGAATTGGGAAGAAATCGAGTCTAAGATCGGCGAGCTTAAAGAATATATCGAAAAAATGGGA
Source organism: Candidatus Omnitrophota bacterium (assembly GCA_028717825.1). Lineage (GTDB taxonomy): Bacteria > Omnitrophota > Gorgyraeia > Tantalellales > Tantalellaceae > JAQUNB01. The sequence continues at coordinate 153 of JAQUNB010000050.1, read as the reverse complement.
GAAGTTAGCCTCGGCGCCGTGGAAGAGCATAAAGAGCTGCAGGAAAGGTTCGCCTTTTTAACGAAGCAACGCGATGACTTGGCCGCGAGCCGCGAGTCACTGCTTGAGGCGATAACGAAGATAAACCGTACGACCAAAAAATTGTTCATGGAG
>JAQUNB010000049.1 GCA_028717825.1 Candidatus Omnitrophota bacterium | reverse complement strand
GGTCCTTGCGGAAGCTATATACCGCGAAGGTCTTAAGAATGTTACTGCCGGATCTAACCCCATGCAAATAAAAAGAGGGATAGAAAAAGCGGTAGGTATAGTGGTTGAGGAACTCAAGAGGATCTCCACTCCGACCAAGGATCCCGCAAAGATAGCGCAGGTTGCGACTATCGCTGCAAATAACGATAAAGTTATCGGCGGCAAGATCGCGGAAGCCATGGAAAAAGTCGGAAGCGAAGGCGTTATAACGGTTGAGGAAGGGAAAACCCTTGAGACGACCCTTAAACTCGTAGAAGGTATGCAATTCGATCAGGGATATCTGTCCCCTTACTTTGTGACGGACCCGGAAAGAATGGAATGTATCTTAGAGGATCCTTATATACTCATACATGAAAAAAAAATATCAGGCATGAAGAGTCTTTTACCGATCTTGGAAAAAGTGGCTCAGTCCGGGAAACCGCTCCTTATCATATCGGAAGAGACCGAAGGAGAGGCCCTGGCGACTCTTGTTGTGAACAAGATACGCGGGACCTTCATTTGCTGCGCCGTAAAGGCCCCGGGATATGGTGACAGAAGAAAAGCTATGCTAGAAGATATCGCGGTGTTAACGGGCGGCAGCGCTATTACTGAGGATCTTGGGATAAAACTTGAGAATATAACCTTGAATGACCTTGGCCGCGCGAAAAGGATAAAGATCGATAAGGAGAATACGACCATAGTTGAGGGCGAAGGCGAGAAGAAAGCGGTACAGGCGAGGATAGCCCAGATCAAAAATGAAATAGAATCAAGTGATTCGGATTATGATAAGGAAAAACTTCAGGAAAGACTTGCCAAACTTGCCGGTGGTGTTGCGATCATTAGTGTTGGCGCGGCAACTGAAGTGGAAATGAAAGAGAAAAAAGCCCGCATTGAGGACGCGCTTCACGCGACCAGAGCCGCCGCTGAAGAAGGTATTGTCCCGGGCGGCGGGATAGCTCTTTTGAAAGCACGTACAAAACTTGCTAAAGTGAACTTAACGGGAGACGAATTGATCGGTGTAAGAATAGTGGAACGCGCGCTTGAAGCTCCGGCGCGGCTCATCGCGACAAATGCCGGTCAGGAAGGGTCAGTTATTGTTCAGAGACTCCTAACCGAAAAAGGAATGGTCGGTTATGACGCTGAAGAGGATAAATTTGTCGATATGATAGAAGCTGGCATTATCGACCCGACGAAGGTTACGCGCTCAGCGCTGCAGAACGCGGCAAGCATCGCGGCTCTAATGCTTACGACCGAAGCGATCATCTGCGAGAAACCTGAAAAAGACAACGCGGCCGGAATGCCGGGCGGCATGCCGGGTGGTATGCATGGCGGCATGGGTGGCGGCATGGGAATGATGTAATAAGACCACAACTTGCGGAACAAAGTGACGCAAGTTGTAGGTCGAATTATCCCGGCGTAATAATCCATTTCTGAAAGAAATGGGATAAGATAGCCGGGATAATTGAAGGATGTGTTGTTACTTTTTGTAGGGAACGGTTTAAAACCGTTCCCTACATTGTTTATGGGGGTATTTATAAAAATACTTGACTTGAGTACGGGATTTGCTACAATACATTCAACTTTGGGGTAAGGTGTGTTGCCTTTTGGCGACGTATTCCTTAGCCGGCGGTAAGTTTCTTATGATATGCGACATACGAACGACGATATACTAAAGGTTGTTCCCGTATATTCAAGAACAAGTCCGCGAAGCCTTAAGGAAAGGCTTGAATCCGTGAAAATCGGATACCGACCGTAAAGCCGGGATGGGAAAAGTTGTGGTAACAATTTTTTTAACCAAGCCCTGAAGTTTTTAGGGCTTTTTTATTTTATAGGATTGACAGAGATTTTTGGGGCCTGTTGCGTTTTGATTCTGCGCGCTTCCGCATTTAATATGTGCAGTGCTCGAATTTTCGCGTACCACCCAAAAATCTTCCGGCGAGACAAAAGAAAAAGGAAGTAAAGTGAAGCTGAACACGATTGATGAAGCGATGAAGGATATACAGCACGGAAAAATTGTTATTGTTGTGGATGATCCTTCGAGGGAGAACGAGGGAGACCTTATAACCTCGGCGGCACACATAACTCCAGAAAAGGTCAACTTTATGGGAAAATACGGAAGAGGTCTGATTTGCGTTCCGATGGAAGGTTATATAGCGGAACGTCTTGGTCTTCACCTTATGTCCGCCAATCCGCAGGATCCGTATAAGACGGCGTGGGCTGTTTCGGTTGACGCCGCGAATAATGTAACGACCGGTATTTCGGCGCACGATCGCGCACATACAATAAAACTTCTTGCCGATAAAAAAGCGGCACCGCAAGACTTCGCAAAACCCGGACATATTTTTCCCTTGCGGTCAAAAAAGGGCGGGGTTCTTGTACGAGCAGGCCACACAGAAGCGAGTGTCGATCTTATGAGACTCGCATCTTGCGCTCCGGTAGCCGTCATATGCGAGATCATGAACGAGGATGGGACAATGGCGCGGATGACGGACTTGGCAAAATTCGCGAGAAAACACAAACTAAAAATTTGTACGATAGAAGACCTAATAAAATACCGAAGAAAAAGGGAAAAGCTTATCGAAAAAATAGCCGAAACGAATTTGCCGACGGTCTTCGGTGATTTTAAATTATACGCGTATAAGTCAAAGACAGACGATTATCAACATTTGGCGCTTGTGAAAGGTGATATCACGACAGATAATGTGCTTGTCAGGGTGCACTCGCAGTGCCTGACGGGGGATGTTTTTCATTCGCTTCGCTGTGATTGCGGCAACCAGCTTGAGGAATCCATGAGAACTATTGCGAAAAGAAAGAAGGGCGTAATACTTTATTTGTCGCAGGAAGGCAGAGGCATCGGCATATTGAACAAGATAAAGGCATATGAACTGCAGGATAAAGGGTTTGATACGGTTGAGGCAAATGAAAAATTGGGTTTTAAGCCGGATCTGCGTGATTATGGGATAGGCGCTCAGATCTTGGCCGATCTCGGGCTTAAAAAAATAAAACTTCTTACAAATAATCCAAGGAAGATAATCGGGCTCAAAGGATACGGTCTCAAAGTCGTGAAAAAAGTTCCGCTTGAGATGAATCCCAATGAGAACAATAAAAAATATCTTATAACCAAGAAGAAGAGACTTGGGCACGAACTGGAAAAAGTGTAATCTCCAACGGGTGAACGTTTAGAAGTGTAGTTGTCATAGACACGATATACGAAATACGAAATACGATATACTAATAAAAAAGAGGAGGTAACTAATGGCGGGATCAAAGGTCATCAAAGTAAATATGATAGCGAAGAACAAAAGGTTCGGCATCATCGTTTCCCGGTTCAACGAGTTCGTTTCTTCAAAACTATTGGAAGGGGCGAGTGATACGTTGGTAAAACACGGGGCGAAAGAGGAAGAGATAACGGTAGTATGGGTGCCGGGTTCTTTCGAAATTCCGATGATAGCTAATCGGATGGCGTCATCGGGTAAATATGATGCTATAATATGCCTTGGCACGATAATAAGAGGAGAGACGCCGCATTTTGATCTAATATGTGCGGAAGCGGCCAAAGGCATCGCAAAGGTCGGGATGGATGGTAAAGTGCCTTGTGTTTTCGGAATAATCACCACCGATAATCTTGAACAGGCGCTTGATCGGGCCGGGACCAAAAGCGGGAATAAGGGCAGGGACGCCGCTATGACGGCCGTTGAAATGTGTAATCTTTATGAGGTAGTATAACGCTTGAGTTTTTATGTTTTTATGGTATTATTGCTGGAAAAGAAGGACCTATAATTTTAATTCCGTGGGGATTTAAACGTATAGATCGGGTTAACCCGGGGTTTGCGTATCTGTTTTTTGTGTGAAATCCGGGGAAAGATTAAAATAAGGTGCATCAATGAGAAAACGTTCCTTTGCGAGAGAGACAGCTCTTAAGATACTTTACGCGATGGATATCGCCAAAGAACCCGCCGTGGAAAGTTTCGACAAGTTCTGGGAGGACAGCGAGATCGATGTTGACGAAGTCAGAGATTTTGTAAAAACCCTTATTTTTGGCGTCGAGACGAATATTGAAAAGATCGACGGTCTTATCGCAACGTATGCCGACAACTGGAAAATAAACCGTATGGCGGTCATCGACAGGAATATTATGAGGATGGCCGTTTATGAGCTTTTATATTCAAGTGATGTCCCGCCCAAGGTCGCGATAAACGAAGCGATAGAGTTGGCGAAAAAGTTCGGAGATAAGGATTCGGGGAAATTTGTTAACGGTATCCTCGATAAGATAAATAAAGAAGGAAGAAAAGCGCAGCAAAATCAATGAAAACTACTCAGCCGGATAAAAAATGCGTTGACCTGCACGTCCATACGATCTATTCAGACGGTGTTTTTACTCCTGCCGAAGTTGTAAATAAAGCTATTGAGCTTGGCTTAAGAGCTGTTGCCATAACCGACCATGATTGTGTCGACGGTGTCGCCCCGTGCATAGAATATGCAAAAGGCAAACCGTTAGAAGTGATCCCCGGGGTTGAGATCACCGCTTCCCGGGACGATCAGACCGAGATACACATACTTGGGTATTTCGTTGATCACAAAAACGAACAATTGCTTAGCCAGTTGCGCCAGATACAGGAAAATAGAGTGCAACGTATTACCCAGATGGTATATTTACTCGAACAACATGGTGTGCGGCTGGATGTGAAAAAATTAATCGCCTCCGTAAAATTAGGCACGATCGGAAGGCCTCATCTTGCAAAAATAATGGTTGAAGAAGGTGCGGTAAGAAACACTAGAGAAGCGTTTGACTTGTATATCGGGGACAGTAAACCCTGTTATGTAAAACATAAACGAATCGATTATAGGGATGCGATAAAGACTATAAAATTTTCGGGCGGGGTCGCGGTTCTCGCGCATCCCGGTGCAAAAGGGATAGACGACTACATCCCGGAATATATCGCGGCAGGCCTCAGGGGAATAGAAGTATTTCATACTAAACACCGTCCAAACACAAGCGAAAGATACTCAGCTCTTGCCAAAAAACACGGGTTATTGATCACGGGTGGATCGGATTGTCACGGCGGCAGTGACGACGAAGTCCTGATGGGGAAAGTCCGGGTCGATTATGATGTTGTGGAATTTTTAAAAAAAGAATCTGAAAAACGATAGTATGTGATCTTACATAAACTGCCCAAATGTTTACCCAAAAAGATACAAAATACATGAAGACCGCTCTTGCGCTTGCCGCCAAGGCAAAGGAAAGAACGTACCCGAACCCGATGGTAGGCGCGGTTATTGTAAAGAACGGTAGGATCATTGGTGAGGGGTATCACCGGAAAGCGGGTCTTCCTCACGCTGAGGTTAATGCGATAAGGCGAGCGGGCAAGCGATGCGTCGGTGCCGATATGTACATTACCCTGGAACCTTGTGACCATTACGGCAAAACTCCGCCATGTACAAAAGCAATAATTGAAAACGGGATCAGGCGCGTTACGTTCGGCATGCGGGACCCAAATCCTATTACGGCAGGGAAAGGAATAGAACGACTCAAGAAAGCTGGTATACGTGTGAAGATAGGGTTATGTAAAAATGAAGCGGAAAGACTAAATAGGAAATATATAAAATTTATTACAAAAAGATTGCCGTATGTAACTTTGAAATTAGCTCAATCACTTGACGGTAAAATAGCCGCTCGAGACGGTTCCTCAAAATGGATCTCGTCCGAGGATTCAAGGATGTTCGTCCGGCGCATGAGGTCCGATTACGACGCGATACTGATCGGCGCGGGAACGGCGGTAAAAGATGATCCCTGTTTACTGGCCAAAGGCGGGAAGGGGCGTAACCCTCTGCGCATTGTTGTCGACAGCCGCCTTAAAATGTCCTTAACTTCAAACCTTATTAAGACAGCGGCAAAGGCCCCTGTTCTTATCGCTACGACACATTTTGCGCCGACTGCGCGTATAAAAAAATTTAGCAGTGTCAAAGGTGTCGAGGTTATTAAGACGGATACATCAAAAGGCCGCGTGGCGCTCAGGGCCTTGTTAAAACTTTTGGCGGAAAAAGGCATCGTGAATATCTTGTCGGAAGGCGGCTCGGCCCTTGCGGGAAGCCTATTTGATGAAGCTTTGGTCGACGAGATCATATTTTTCATATCGCCAAAAATAATCGGCGGAGAATATACCTCGGTAAGAGGTAACGGAGTCAAAAATATCAAAAATGTCATTAAATTGGAAAATGTGGAGTATCAGGTTTTGGGGGAGGATATTTTAGCAAGGGGTTCCGTAAAATATTAAAAAAATTGGAGATATCGGTGTTTACAGGTATAATTACAGAAATAGGATCCGTAAAAAGCGTTACACATAAAGATAACAGGGTATGCTTACGGGTTAAATGCGATAAGGTCTTTGACCCGGTAGTGCTCGGCGGCAGTGTTTCAGTGAACGGTGTGTGTTTGAGTGTTGTCCGGAAAGACGCAGACAGAAGTTTGACTTTTGACGTAGTCGGGAACACGCTGGAAAAAACCAATTTAAAACGTGCTAAAACAGGTCAAAAAGTTAATTTGGAGCAAGCTCTTAAGCTCGGGGACGATATGAGCGGCCATATAGTTACCGGGCATGTGGACGCGGAACGAAAGATCAAAAAAAATCGAGCAATGCCGGGGAACTGGGTTCTTGATATTAATGTGACATCTGACGATAAAAATTATATGGTTTCCAAAGGTGCAATAGCAATAGACGGGGTAAGTTTGACTATAGGAGAGATACATAACGACTTTTTCCGTGTTTTTTTGATCCCGCTAACCTTGGAAAAGACAACTCTGAAATTAAAAAAGCAGGGTGATTACGTTAACTTGGAATTTGATGCTATAGCGAAATATGCTAAAAATGATAAGGGTAGTGCTATAAATTTTAATTTGTTAAGAGATAAAGGTTTCGTTTGAAAATGTTTAAATATATTTCCCCTTATTTCTTTCGAAAATAGACAGGGGGCCAATAAGGAGGGATGATGAATTATCTTAAGATCATCGTATTAGCTCTTGTGTTATGTCTGTCGATCTCATCAATAACCTATGCCTATGGACCCATGGATAAACTGGGTAGAGGCGTTGCTAATGTTCTTACTTCAACATTCGAAGTTCCCGAGCGGATGGGGCGGGAAACTGACGAAAACGGTATTTTTGCCGGATCAACAGTGGGCCTCTTCAAGGGGGTAGTCGAAACGGTGAAACGCTTGGTTGTAGGCGAGTATGAAACCGCTACTTTTTATGCGCCCGTTCCCTGCGGGTACAAACCCATACTTACCGACCCGGAATTTTTTATGGACCGCTTCAATAAAACCTAATCAGTTGACGCGATATAATTATAATGATAATATATCGTCATTCGTTTTGTTCTTAGTTAAAAAATACAGATAATATATCGGGGCGTAGCGCAGTTTGGCTAGCGCGCCACGTTCGGGACGTGGAGGTCCTGGGTTCAAATCCCAGCGCCCCGACCATTCTGCTTTGCTCTTCAGTGCGGGAACGAGCGGTAGAGCTTCGCAGAAATTATAAGGTTCTACGAAGCCCTACCGGTTTTCTACGTGTTGCAGGGCGGAGTAGACCCATCCTGCTTCGCTCTTCAATTTGGGAACGAATGGTAGAGCTTCGCAGAGATTATTCTTCCGTTGCTGGTAATATCTTTAATGCACTGAGATACGGCGGGGAAAATGGAAAGAATGCACGCGGTCTACTCAGGAGTTGTCCAAGGGGTCGGGTTCAGGTTTACCGCCGAACGTATAGCCAAAAATATTGGCATTACAGGGTTTGTAAGAAATCTTCCGAATGGCAATGTTGAAGTGGTTTGTGAAGGTGAACGTCCGCAGATAGACTCTTTTCTC
>JAQUNB010000048.1 GCA_028717825.1 Candidatus Omnitrophota bacterium | reverse complement strand
ATAAAAAGTTTTGAATTTCGAATAGTCGTCGTAAAATGCCCTGAAGATCTTTTCGGTCGTCAACGTGACACCCATTGGCAGATAGCCCGAAGTGATCCCTTTTGATAACGCGATGAGATCCGGGAGGATGTCCGCATGCTCCGACGCTAACATCTTTCCTGTCCGGCCGAATCCGGTCGCTACCTCATCTACGATCAAGTGGATATTATATTTACGCGAAAGTTTCCATATGCCCTTAAGATATTCCGCCGGATACACGATCATGCCTCCCGCGCCTAAGAGCATAGGCTCAATAATGATCGCGGCTATCTCGGAGGCGTTTTCCGCGATCAGTTCTTTTGCCTTTTCCAGACATTCAAGCGAACAATCCGCTTTCGTTCTCGCCATCGGACAGCGGTAACAATATGGGGACGGCAATTTTAACGTGTCGAAGAAAAGATCTTGAAATTTTTTATTAAAAGTATCGACGCCGCTCACGCTCATCGTACCGATAGTATCGCCATGGTAAGCCCGGTCAAGCGCGGCAAATTTGCGTTTCTTCGGTTTTCCAATATTGTGCCAATATTGAAATGACATCTTCATTGCCACTTCGACCGCCGTCGAGCCGTTATCGGAATAAAATACTTTTGAGATGTGTCGGGGAGTTATCGCCAAAAGCCTTTCGGCGAGCTCGATGGCGGGTGCGTGCGTGAACCCGGCGAACATTACATGTTCCAGCGACTCCAGCTGAAATTTTATCGCCTCGTTTATGAGCGGATGATTATGGCCGTGGACGTTGCACCACCAGCTGGAAACGGTATCGTAGTAAAAATTTCCGTCATAGTCGTAAAGTTTGACGCCCTTAGCTTTTTTTATCGGGATCGGCGGCAGTGTTTCGCAATCTTTCATCTGTGTATAAGGGTGCCAGATATACTTGCGGTCTTTTTGTATCAATTTATTGTTCATAATTTTTGCATCACCTTTGCATTGTGACTAGGGGCTAGTGACTAGTCGCTTGTATCTCGTGGCTCGTACCCAGTGTCTAGGGGTTCGGGATTTGTAACCCCCATGTGTCATCCCCGCGAAAGCGGGGATCCAATAAAAATATTTATGGATTTCTGCTTTCGCAGGAATGACGACATTGTAACGAATCACAAATCGCTAACTCCGCCCCCGGCGGGCACTCGCCACAAACCTCGCCCCGATCGGCCTAAACATCGCCCGTAATGCCGCTTTATCCTGCCCAAACCCGATCTCTCCCAGAACTTTCACGCCCGAGAACTTTTCAATAATTTTCACGTTATCCGCGAGGATCGTATCATCTCCATGCTCCGAAACACGGTTAAAGATCACACCAGCGATCGTGATATCTCGTTTTACCAAGGCTTCTATAGAAAGGAGCGTGTGATTTATCGCACCAAGTTTATTTGCGGCCACCATTATCACTTCAAGCCCAAGATCTCTAACGAGATCGATCATTGTTCGCTCCCTATTTAAAGGTACAAGCACGCCGCCTGAAGCTTCCACAATGACGATGTCGAAATGTTCTTTGAGCGTTTCATGCGATTTAATGATCCTTGGAATACTTATCTCGGCTTGTTCGAGCCCGGCTGCCAAATGAGGTGATGCAGGATATCCAAAGACGTACGGCGCCATAAGAGAATGATATCGTTCGAGAAGATCCTTTCCATTGTCGAGAAATTCCATATGCGCCAAAATATCCTCTGATAGCCCGCGATTGCCGGTTTGCACCCATTTTTGAGTGATGACGTTCAGCCCTCGCCCGGCTAAATACCCCGCCAAGAGCCCCGTTATAACAGTCTTGCCGGCGCCTGTGTCGGTCCCGGCGATAAAGATCGACTTATTCATCTCGCCCCGCCTTTTTTGCCGAAACAAATATCACGTGATGTGTCACTTTCACGGCGCCGTATTTGTCGACATAGGTTTTTTCTATCTCTTTAAGCGCATTCTTTCCCAAGAACAGATCCCCCTTTATTCCTTCTCCCCGAGTACCGCTATTCTTAATGCTTTTCAAAAATTCCAGAAAAGTCGGGAAATATTCCGTGAAATGTTCTTCAAAAATATTGACGGGAGCAAAATATTTTGACACAACTTTTTCCGTTTCGGCTTTGTCAAAAAAATCGTTTGAGCTCAACCGGACACTGCCGCCGAAATGGATATTTAGGACCTCATTGAGTTCCTTAAAAGTATTTTTACCATAAAGCGAAAAAGAGATACTTCCCCCCTTATCAAGAACCCCATATATTTTACTCAAAACTTTTTCAACGTCGGAAAACCACTGAAATGAGGCGTTCGAGGTCACAAGATCGTATTTACCGCAAAGCTCGTTCCTCTCTATATCGGATAGGATAAAATCAACATTCCTCCACGACGACCGTTTTCGCGCCATCTCCAGCATCCCTTGAGAAAAATCGACCGCAGAGATAAACGCACCCTCGAACTTTTGGGCCAAGAGACTAGTATAGAACGCCGTCCCGCATCCTATCTCAAGTATCCTCAAATAGTCTTTTCCCCCGGTTATTTCCGCCAGGATACCGGCGCATTTTTTCTGCACGCCGGAATTTAGATCATATGTCGCGGCGCTCTTGGAGAAATTATTTTTGACAAGTAATGTATTCATATTTGGTTTTCGAAATAATTTGTAGGAGATAGTCATACCTATTTCTACCGAACAGATACTGGCGCTTCAATTGTAGGGAACGGTTTCAAACCGTTCCCTACAAATTTCATAATAATTATCTTGGACCACGCACTTCTGCAATTGCTTCGAGAAAATTATCCAGCACTTTTCTGTTATGGTCAAAAGTGACCGATATACGCAGCCTTGCCTCGCCTTCCGGCACGGTCGGCGGCCTCACCGGCAATACCCAATACCCTTTTTTCTTAAGGCGTTCGCCGAAAGCGAGCGCTTTAGCGTTCTCGCCTGTTATTACCGGCACGATCTGGCTTTCTCCTCTAACTTCAAAACCCATATCCGAAAGTTTTTCCCGCAAATAAGAAGCATTCCGAAGTAAGCTCTTGCGCCTATAATGCTCTTTTTTCACAAGGTCCAACGCCGTCAGGTTGACCAGCATTATAACGGGCGGAAGAGCCGTTGAATAAATAAAGCTCCTGCACGAATTGATAAAAAAATCTTTATATTCTTTAGATGTCGCGACATAAGCACCATAGCCTGCCATAGCCTTACTAAAGGTCCCCATGATGATATCGATCTTGTCCGACAGACCTTTTTCTTCAGCCACACCCGCACCGGTCTCGCCAAACACGCCCGTCGCATGCGCCTCATCCACCATGAAAACAAAATCGAATTTTTTCTTAAGCAAAGCGATCTTCTCGATCCGGCCGATGTCGCCGTCCATGCTAAAAACAGTTTCAGTAACGACCAGAGCATTTTTGCAATTTTTACGTTCCTTTGATAAAAGAAGCTCAAGATGCCCGATATCGTTGTGCCGATACCTCACAAGCTTCGCCCCCGAAAGACGGGCTCCGTCGATCATGCTCGCGTGAACAAGCTTGTCCGCAAAAATACAATCGTTCTTGTCGCACAAGGCGCTAATGAGTCCGACATTTGCCTGATACCCCGAATTGAACACGATCGCCGCTTCTTTACCCTTAAATTCGGCTATTTTGTCCTCAAGCTCATGATGTAGATATGTGCTTCCCGTCATAAGACGCGACGCAGAAGCGCTCGTTACAGAACAAGGATTCTCTTTTATACATTTTAAAAGTTCCGGATGAGAAGAAAGGCCTAAATAATCATTCGACGAAAGGTTAATATATTCATGAAGCCCCGCGCGTATTTTTCCAAAACCCAGCGGAAAAACCGGAGTAAGTTTCCTTAATAGGTCCTTTTCATGCTTTTCACCTAAGAGTGTTCTTATTTTTTTTTCCACAAGTTCTCAACCTCGCCGACCAGCGCGAGGTCTTCCGCCACCGATCTGCCATTTACCGTCAAATAGCCGCCTATCATGAGGCCGTCAGCCCCGGCGGCGAACATCATTGCCTCGAAATCTTTCAACACCGCTTCTCTACCCGCGGCTATCTTGATCATCGTCTCGCCGAGAATAATACGGAAAAGCGCGATGATCCTGATCGCTTCGTCCGAGGAAAGCTTTGCCATACTCTCGAACGGCGTGCCTTTTATCGGAACAAGAAAATTAAGCGGCACTGCGTCAACCTTGAGCCGTTTTAGGGCGAACGCCATCTCTATACGGTCACGCCACGACTCACCTATACCGAAGATACCTCCGGCGCATACCTCCAAACCGCATTTTTTAGCCGCTTTGATCGTGTCCGTCCGTTCGCTGTAATTATGCGTTGTCGCGATATTCGGATAGAAACTTTCCGACGTTTCAATATTGTGGTGGTAACGCACAAGCCCCGCATTCTTTAAAGTCATCAGGTCGTCCACGCCGATAGCGCCAAGTGACGCGCACGGTGAAATACCTATATTTTCCTTTATTTCTTTTACCATGTCGGCGATAAGAGCGATCTCATCCTTCTCCAGCCTCCGGCCACTAGTAACGATACTGAACCTGTGAGCACCGTTCTTCTTGGCCTCGAATGCGGCTTTAATGATCTCCTCTTTTGACAAAAGCGGGTACACCTCCGTTTTTGTCGTATAATACGATGATTGGGCGCAGAACCTGCAGTCTTCGGCACAAAGGCCGGATTTCGCGTTCACAATACTGCATAGCTCGATTTTTCTATCGATCTTCTTTTTCCGTAACTTACTTGCCAAAAACATGAGTTCATCTATAGGCATTGCCACAAGATTCTCATACCAGACTAATTTTTTGTCATACATACAGATCACCTCTCAATATGATTGTAAACCAGTTTATCATTTTTGGTTTACAATTGCAAACGGAAAGGGGCGCTCATAGCGTTTCCAGTACCGTAAACATCTTACTTTTTTACGTGTGGCAGCAGATTATTCGAGCGCAATCCTTCGCAGGGGAGCGGAAGCGCGCAGGATCGCAGCACAACAGGGCCCGAAAATAGTTTTGCCAAGCAAAGCAGGACGAGTTATTTACACCCGGCAAGAATGTCAGAAAAATACGTTAAGAAATTCCGTTAAGCGATAAAGACTTACGCGTTTTTTTACGCCACAATCAGGATGTAATTCTAACAACCTATTCGAGAAACGCTTTGATCAGATTTCGATGACTTTTGAATGGAATTTTTGGTAGTTTTAGGATGGGAAAGAACCTCGCGTCCATCGCGTCGTCTCCGACCGAGAGGGTCACTTTTTTGCCTAACTTGTACTCAACCCCCATAACAAGCAGCGGTCCATACATCACGCTAATATGCGATTCGATACCGATAAGCCTTCCGGTCGAGCCGCGGACACCTGTTTCCTCAAATAGTTCACGCTTCCCCGCTGTCTCAACGTCTTCTGTGAACTCAATAAAACCCCCGGGCAGCGCCCATCGGCCCTTGGCGGGTTCTATCCCCCTCCGGATCAGGAGAAGTTCTGTCTTATCTCTTAAAACTAGACACGCCACAACCGGAAGCGGATTACGGTAGTATATCCATTTACATTTTTTGCAGATAAGTCTCTTGGCCCCTTCAACAATGTCCCATTCGAGCCGGGCCTTGCAGTGCGGGCAGTATTTGAAGTCCTTCATAATTGTTACTAGTGACTCGTGTCTTGTGTCTCGTTGTTCGGGTTTCGTGGTTCGGGATTCGCCCCACAGGTCTACGGTCTTCTCTCCAACCGCCGTTTGCTTAACAATTTGGCTACGCCGCTACCATATACTATCGACGTACTTTAGCCGGTTCTTTTCCACGGCAAACATAGACGTTCTTACCGTGTCTCCGACGGTACTACATACCACATACTACATACTTCCTACCGTCATTAATCCTTCTTAAAGATCGCGCCGGTCGAAGCTGAAGTAACGCTCTTCGCGTACCTGGCTAGACACCCTTCTTTTACTTTATATTCAGGTTGTTTCCATGTTTTCAACCGTTTCTTTATCTCTTTTTCGCTGACCAATAGGTCAAGTTTTTTATTTGGAATATCTATTTTGACCCTGTCGCCGTCCTTAACGATCGCGATAGGACCGCCATCCTGTGCTTCAGGCGACACATGCCCAATAGCGGCACCGCGTGTCCCGCCCGAAAACCTGCCGTCAGTGATAAGCGCAACATCTTTATCCAAACCTTCACCGGCAATAGCAGCAGTCGGCCCGAGCATTTCCCTCATTCCGGGCCCGCCTTTAGGCCCCTCATAGCGGACAACGACAATATCACCTTTTTTGATCTTCTTGCCCATTATAGCCTTCATGGCGTCATCTTCGGAATCAAAAACCTTCGCAACCGCTTCTCTTACCATCATTTTTTCGTCAACTGCCGATTTTTTCACCACGGCACCTTGCGGCGCTAAACTTCCAAAAAGAATACTTAACCCACCATCCGGCGAATACGGTGATTCTACGGGACGGATAACTTCCGGATCATGGTTCACGGCGTGTTTTATATTTTCTTTAACCGTTGTACCGTTAGCCGTGATCAAGGTCGTATCAATAAGGTTTTTGCGGTTCAGCTCAGACATAACAGCGGGAATACCACCGGCCAGATCAAGATCTTCAATATGCTGTTTTCCCGCAGGTGATAAACGACACAGATTCGGTGTTGTTTCGCTGATCTTATTGAACATATCCAGATCCAGCTTAATGCCAGCTTCATTCGCTATGGCAGGAAGATGCAACACTGTATTCGTAGAACTGCCAAGCGCCATTTCGACCCTCATCGCGTTCTTGAACGCTTTGATCGTCGCGATATCCCGCGGTTTTATGTCTTTGCGCAAAAGTTCCATTACTTTCATACCGGCTGTTTTTGCGAGCCTCATCCTTCGCGCGGAAACAGCGGGAATTGTTCCGTTTCCTGGAAGACTGAGCCCGAGCGCCTCCGACAAACAATTCATCGAATTGGCAGTGAACATACCCGCGCATGACCCTGTCCCGGGGCATGCGTGGTTTTCCAGCAATTTTAGATCATCATCGGAAATCTTATCCGCATTTCTAGCTCCGACTCCTTCAAAAACGCTTATAAGATCGACTGTCTTGTGATTGATGCGGCCTGCCATCATCGGCCCACCGCTTACCATAACACTCGGAATATTCAACCTCAACATGGCCATCATCATTCCCGGCACGATCTTATCGCAATTACAGATCGTCACGAGCCCGTCAAAGGGATACGCGTTACACATAATTTCGACAGAATCAGCTATAAGTTCGCGCGAAACAAGTGAATATTTCATGCCTTTGTGCCCCATGGCGATCCCGTCACATACGCCGATCGTATTGAATTCCAGAGGCGTTCCACCCGTAATACGAACACCATCCTTCACGGCTTGAACAAGTTCGTTCAATCGATTATGCCCCGGTATAACTTCATTATATGAATTCGCGATACCAATGATCGGACGCGATATTTCTTCGTCGGTTAAATTCAGTGCTTTTAAAAGCGCCCTGTGAGGCGCCCTTTCTAGCCCTTTTTTCATCTGATCTGATCTCATTTTCCCTCCTTGAGAAAACTTTATTTATTAGGATCGGGCCGCCTGTTTTAGTTAGGCCGGGCCTCATATACAGTACCGTTCATTTCTTCGATATATTTCATAGCCGAAAACGCCGCAGTTGCTCCGTCCCCGCACGCCGTCACAACCTGATGCAGTTTTTTCGCACAGCAATCTCCCGCCGCGAATAAACCGTCGGTGCCCGTCCTCATCTCTTTATCGACCATAACGGCGCCTTTCTGGTCAAGACGGATGATACCTTTTAAAAAATCCGTATTTGGTTCCCATCCAACAAAAATAAAAACACCGTCACAGCTCACCGAGCCCTTTTCTCCGGTCTTTAAGTTCTTTACGGCAACGCC
>JAQUNB010000047.1 GCA_028717825.1 Candidatus Omnitrophota bacterium | reverse complement strand
TATTTTGTCGGGTATTGAAGTATATTTTCGACCTTCGCACACCTGAAAGAATAAATAGATTGGGCATCGTCCCCAACAACAAGGATATTCCTGTGCGCTTCGGCCAATATATCTATTATTTCCGCCTGCAGATGGTTTGTGTCCTGATATTCATCCACCATTATGTACCTGAACTGTTCTGAAAACCGTTCCCTCGCGACCGAGACATTTTCCAAAAGTTCTTTCCATTTAGAAAGAAGATCATCGTAATCCATATTCCCGGATTCTTGCTTCTTTTTATTATATGTCGCCCGTATCCCCTCGATCTCCTGCGAGAACTTATCGAAATACGGGTAGCGTTCCTCAAGAACTTTCTTGATAGTTTTTTGAGTGTTTACTGAAAGGCTGATGATCGATTGGACAATGGAAGCTTTCGGGAACCGTTCCTCTTTCGCCTGTTTTTCGATGGATTTCATGCTGGCTTTAATTAGATCGCACGAGTCGTGCTCATCAAGGATGCCAAACTCCTTTTTATACCCGATCTGCTCCGCGTACATGCGCAGGCACTTGTTGCCGACATGATGAAAAGTCCCGCTCCATAGGCCCGTAGGCGAATATTTTAGCAGCATCTCGGTACGGTCCCGCATCTCACGGGCGGCTTTATTAGTAAAGGTCATGAGCAGTATATTTTTCGGCGGAATGCCCTTTTCAAGCAGATACGCCAGCCGGTAGATCAAGGTACGCGTCTTCCCGCTGCCCGCGCCCGCCAAAACAAGACACGGTCCCTCCGAACTCATGACGGCCGCGTATTGTTCCTTATTTAAATTGCCTTCGAAATCGACATGCGTCTCTATTTTTCCGGAAGCTTCATGGAGAATATATTTTTTCATAATGGGTTATTATAGCGTAAGAGAATTTTAAAAGCAAACGTGTGAAGAGCGGTATATGGTATCTAAGAAGACGACCGGCTTTAAAGAACGTATATGGTATATAGTGCCGATGGTGACGAACGTTTTGCAGATGGTATTCAGCATATGGCAGTTGGAATTAAATGACAAATAACAAAATCCAAATGACAAATGAAATCCAAAACTCAAATACCAAAAACCAGGGAAGAATCCGCAGTTTCGGTTTTTTTGTGATTTGTCATTTGTGCTTTGGCATTTGTCATTAATCGCCATATGCCAAATGCTATCTGCCATCTGCAGAGGAAATACGATATGCGGACACATAATTCCCAAACAACTAATCTCGGCTCTCCGAAGAGAACTCACGCACGACACCGGGGCGGGTGAAAAAGAAAATTATTGAAAGCTCGAATAAGGCAGTAAACGCGGTTATTATGACCGATGATATAAAAACGGTTTCGACAACATTGGCAGGGATCGCTTCTCTTCCGCTTAATAAATAAATTCTCATGTTCGAGATGGCTATCCTATTCAAGAAGAGACCGCTTGCCACGCTTATAGCTGTCATTATTATCATAAGCTTGCGCGCCCAATCCTCCAATTTCCTTATTTTTACACCGCAATACAGGCACGAGATACCGTAAAGGACGGTAAAAAAATATATCACATAAACTAAAAAAGGATCGAGCCCTTTGAACATTATTAAAAATTGCCGGTAATTACCGGCGCCTACTAAAATGTAGAGCCCATAAATAACAATAGCGGTGCTATAACGACTGATACCCTTACATTCCTGAATGGTTTTTTTATGGTCCATGGCGGGTTTTTATATTTCCCTGGTCACAGAACGTGCCAGATCTCCGTGGCATATTCCCTTACTGTCCTGTCACTAGAAAATTTCCCGGAGTTAGCCGTATTCAAAATAGATTTTTTCGCCCATTCCCCACAATTTTTATATGCTTCCTTCACCCTTGTCTGTGCCCTAAGATAATCACCGAAATCCGCGAAGACCATATACTGATCATGCCACATAAGCGCGTCATAAATGGGTTTAAATATACCGGGCTCGAATTGAGAAAAGAAATCTTCGTTAACAAGGCGGAGTATCTCCTCAAGGACGGGATTTTTTCTGACATACTCACTGGGAACATATCCCTTGGCCCATAATTCCGCTATTTTATGCGCTTTAAGGCCAAAAATGAAAATATTTTCTTCTCCTACTTCTTCGGCTATCTCGATATTCGCCCCATCCCAAGTACCAATAGTCACGGCGCCGTTCAACATGAATTTCATGTTCCCCGTCCCGGATGCTTCTTTACCTGCCGTTGAGATCTGTTCGGAAAGGTCGCTGGCGGGGAAGATCTTCTCGGCCAGAGAAACACAGTAGTTCTCAAGGAACACGACCCTTAATTTATCTTTAACGCTCGGGTCATTATTGATAACATTCGCGACGTTATTTATGAATTTTATTATCAGCTTCGCCATCGCGTAACTCGGCGCGGCCTTGCCTCCGATAATAGCGGTCCTCGGCAGGACATCCACGGAAGGGTTGTTCTTTATCTTAAGATATTCCGAGATCAGATAGAACGCGAACAGTAGCTGCCTCTTATACTCGTGTATCCTTTTTACCTGGACATCAAAAAGCGAATTCGGGTCGACGATCACATCGGTCTCATTTTTAATATACTCGGCCAATTTAACTTTGTTACGTTTTTTTATCGTCTGCCACTTCTCACAGAACGCTTTATCCCCGACGCGCCCTTCTAGTTTTTTTAGTTCCGTAAGTTCCGTTATCCATCCATCCCCTATCGCATCAGTAATTAGTTTTGACAGGTCGGGGTTGGCTTTCCTTAGCCAACGCCTTTGAGTAATACCGTTCGTCTTAGAATTGAACCTGTCGGGATACATCTCATAAAAATCCCTAAAGATCGTCGTCTTTAATAACTCTGTATGCAGCGCGGAAACGCCGTTTATCGAGTGGCTCCCAACGATCGAAAGATAGCTCATCTTTATTTTTTTGTCAAAACCTTCCTCTACCAGTGACATACGCGCCAGTTTCCCGAGATCGTGGGGATAACGTACAGAAACTTCCTGCAGGAACCTTTTATTGATCTCATAAATTATCTCTAGGTGCCTCGGGAGCAGGTTCGCCAATAACTGCACCGACCATTTTTCAAGGGCCTCTTCCATAATAGTGTGATTCGTATAAGCAAAAGTCTTAACGGTTATTTCCCAAGCGTCGTCCCAAGTTATATCTTCCTCATCCACAAGAACGCGCATAAGTTCAACTATCGCGATCGACGGATGCGTGTCATTCAGTTGTATCGCGACTTTTTCAGGGAAAAGCTTAAAATCCTTATTGTGCATCTTAAATCTGCGTATAATGTCCTGAATAGATGCCGCGGTAAAAAAATATTCCTGCTTTAATCTCAGCTCCACACCTTTGGAAACACTGTCACTGGGATACAGAACACGCGAGATATTCTCGGATAGTATCTTGTTCTCACACGCTTTTATGTAATCACCGTCATTAAAATAGTCGAGGCCGAACTCCGCGGTGCTTCTGGCTGACCAGAGCCTCAGGTTATTCACAATGTTGTTGCGGTATCCCGGGATGGGCGTATCGTACGCAACCGCCAGAACATCGTTGGTATCGATCCAATCCACGCGGAATCTACCATCCTTATCCACTCGATGAACGGTTTTGCCGTTGAAACGTATCTTAAGCATGTATTCGGGTCTCTCGAACTCCCAAGGATTTCCCAAACTCAACCATTCATCAGGGACTTCTACTTGTGCGCCTTTAACTATTTTCTGTTTGAATATCCCGTAATCGTATCTTATCCCGTAACCCGCGGCTGGAATACCCAAAGTGGACATTGAATCAAGAAAACATGCGGCGAGCCTTCCGAGACCGCCGTTACCAAGCCCCGGATCTATTTCCTGTTCATATAGATCATACATGTCGAACCCAAGCTCGTCCATCGCTTGTTTGCATTCCGCTTCTAGATCTAGATTTATTATGTTGTTCTCCAAAAGACGCCCCGGCAGGAACTCCAGTGAAAGATAATACACCCTTTTGCAATTCTCGTCGTGGTACCTCTGCTGGGTAAGTATCCACCTTTCGATCAGGCGGTCGCGGATAGCCATCGCGAGCGACTGATAATTATCATAATCGGTAGCCGTATAAATATCCTTGGCCAAAGCATATTTCCTGTTATGAAAAAACGCTTCTTTAATATTCTCTACTATCGTTTCCTGTTTGGGCTTCTTCTCCATATGTACCTTACCTGCCTTGCCGGGTTTGTAGACTTTGATCCTTTATATTATACGTAAGAGGTGCGCCATATGCCAATAAAAACCCCAAACTTTATGCTGATTTTTACGTTCGGTATAAAAACAATAGTTGAATGCACTCAGCAAAACCCCCTAAGGGCAACCGCACTATTGCCAAAGGGCATCGCGAAGGGCTTTAGCTCCCAAGCGGCAGCAAAACAAATTATAATGACAAATGAATCAAAAAAATTCCAAATCCAAATCATGAACAGACGTTAATGACGGCTTTTCTTGATTTAATTATTTGGATTTAATGATTCATTTGGATTTTGACATTTTTTAAAAGCAAGATTGCTTCGCCCGCTTTTGGCCGGCTCCCAATAACAATAAAAAACCCGGGAGCATAACCTCCCGGGTTTCCAATTTTTAGCGCATGTCAAAAGGTCTACTTCTTAACGGCCTTCCGTTTTGCGACTTTCTTAAGCAGGTTCCTAAGATCAACCGGCGTCATCTTGTCGAGCTTCGCTCTTTCATAGCCGGCGGCAACCAGTCGTTTTTTATGCGTAAGGATCCTTTGTTTTTTCCGCGCCCCGGTTTTTTTAGGACGGGTTCTGAATTTTTCTTTAGGTTTCATTTTTTACTCCTTATCTTAAACGTTTATTTTATGATCAAAAATATCCGCACGAGCCGCTTGGCTCGAAGAAAAGCTATTATACATGAATATGACCGGTTTTCAATACATTTTACGCCGGACCACTTGTCTGTGCGTCACGGCACCCGGTGCTATCCGCCGATATCATGCTTAAGGATATGCGCCCCCATAAAAAAGTGCTTACGCGGCGGTTTTATATCCATGCTTAATAGACATATATCGTCCGCAAAACTATCGGTCTTAAATTGATTTAATTTATTTAAAAGCAGTTCATTAAATTCTCCGACAGGAAGAGCATCCTCGGTAATAATAAATTCTTCTAATTTTTCATTACCAAAATCTTCTCCCTTGGCGTTAACGGTCTCGATTACGCCATCTGTATATAACAGCAATCTGTCCCCTTCTTTAAAAAGCGTTTCTTTTTGGAACACGCCCTCATCTTCTACCGGAAGTCCTAATAGACTTGTCATTGAGGAGAGCTTTTCAAGCATCATTTCTTTTTTACGGTATAAATACTGCGGGGGGTGCCCGTAACTGGAGTACAATAGCAGTTTCTTTTTAAAATCCAGCATACCGCAGAACGCGCTCAAATACATTTCGGATTCGCCGAAATCCCTTTTTATGAATTCGTTAAGTTTTTTAAGCAACCTCCCCGGTTCTTCTTTTCCACCGGCGAGCCTTTCAAATTCCGTATGCATCCTGTTCACCAAAAGTGCTGCGGGCACTCCATGACCGGTAACGTCACTAATGATAAAGATCAGATGGTCCTCCCCGACAAACTCATATTTAACATAATCCCCGCCTATGTAATAGGCCGGAAGATAACTGACCGCTATATCGACCCTCTCGGTGCTGGAGGAGTGAGCGATTATTGTCTTATGGACACGTTTAGCCCATTCCAGCTCCTTGCTTACCTGCTTATTTTTGCTTTCGACCTCTTTAAATAACACAAAGTTCTCAATATCGCGCAAAGTTTCTTTGCGTCGCACGATAATGCACAGAACAAAAGCCATCAAGATGAATACCAGCCCTTCGATATATTCGTCGATCGTGAATGTCTCGCCGGCAATATATGGAAGACTTTTGATATAGAAAAATTCTACCGTGTAAGCCACGAAGTGCATTAGCCCGACAAGCCCCACATCTACCGTGGTCCATGGAATGATCGAAACGATCAAAAATAATGTAAATACGAAAATAGAAGAACTATCCGACGGATTATCAACGTAAAAAATACCTAATTTCACTAAAAGCGCTAAAAGAAGAAAAATATATAAATAAGCATTCGTCTTCGCGGCCAATACGGTTTTGACCCTGGAGTTAAAGATCAATATAACTGCTCCACCCGCCGTAAGAACGCCGCCCGTTATGAGTTCAATGGAAGAAATAGGCGCTATTTTAAGAACAGCACCTATCAAAAGCACAAAAAAATAAAAAAATACCGATAAAACGCAGAAAAGACGGACTCTATTGGTGATGAAAACTATTTTTTTCTCGAAATATTCGGATATATATACAGCGGGGATCCTTCTTGTCTCTTCTTTTGACATAATGGTTCAGTCTCCCTTTTTTTGTATCAAAGTTATAAAATTGACAATATCATAAAATAACACGTATTGCAAGCGACGTTGTTGTACCATGACCAGCGGCTCGTATCTCGTTATCGTATATGGCATATAGTATTTGGCATATGGCGACTAATGACAAATGTCAAAGCACAAATAACAAATCAATATCAAATATCAAATCAAAAAAACGAAGTCACGGGTTCTTGTCTAGGTTTTGGTATTTGGATTTTGGATTTCATCTGTCATTTGGATTTTGTTATTTGTCATTTAATTCCAAATGCCATATGCTGAATACCATCTGCAGATATTCGTCACTACCGGCACCACATACTACATACTGACGCATCATCTCCCCCTGCCGCAACCCACTTCGTTATTGCCCCTCGCCGCCAGTTATGCTAAAGTACTCTCATGTTGAATAAATTCAAAAAAGACATTAATAAAAACATCGACGCCTTTATCCGCCGGTTAAAGACCGATAAGGATTTTTTTCCCTTCCCTGCCGTACTTATCTCATCTATCGGGGATTTTCTAAAAAGCAACGGAAAGAGAATAAGACCGGCGCTTTTTATGCTGGCTTACCTGGGATACGCCAAAAAAAGATCCTCTTATAAAAAACTGGTGAACGCCGCTTTTTCAATGGAGCTTTTGCATGATTTTCTCCTTATACATGACGATGTTATAGATAACGCGGACCTGCGCAGGGGGAAACTGTCACTTCATAGATCATTTAACAAAAAATTTAACGCTCCGCTTTCCGACCCGCTGGGTCCGAATTTAAGCATCGTCGCCGGCGACATAATTTTCGCGCTCTCAATAAACGCTCTCTTAGAAATGGAAGGAGACGCTGTACTTAAGGAAAAGGCTGTGAAGATATTCGTCAAAACCGCGGCAGCCACCGGCATAGGAGAATATATTGACGTCGTGAATAACCGGCGGAAAATAGATTCGGTCAGAGAAAAAGAAATTATGCATATGTACACGATGAAAACCGCGAAATATACCTTTGCTGCACCGCTTTTAATAGGTGCAGCTTTAGCGGGTGCCGGCGAAAAAGAACTTAAAAAACTCTCGCGGCTCGGCGTTTGTCTGGGGCAGGCCTTCCAGATACAGGACGACCTATTGGATGTTTTCTCGACTACCGAAAAAATAGGAAAACCCATTCTCTCGGACCTTAACGAGGGAAAAAAGACGCTTCTTATCTGGAAAACTTACCGGCGCGCCGCCGCGGCGGATAAAAAGAGAATCAAGCTCATCCTTAGTAAAAATAAAAAAACATATAACGACCTTGTAGAAATCAGAAAATTGATAAAAAGATACGGCGCGGATAGATATTGCCTTGACATCGTCTCCTCCCTGATCCGGGAGGTCGGCGTAATTTGTCGCGGATTAAAAATGCGAAATGAATATCGCGATGCCCTTCTTGAGTTCGTAAGATCGTTCTAAGCACCGACAAAACGATAAGTCAGTATATAGTATGTGGCATGTAGTACCGAAAACTACACGGTTTAAGTACCGGTGGAGATAAATAAAACCCTAAACACAAAACACTAAATTCTAAATAAGCTCAAAACCAAATTTTCCAAATTCAAAACAAG
>JAQUNB010000046.1 GCA_028717825.1 Candidatus Omnitrophota bacterium | reverse complement strand
CAGAGCGATAACTACCGATAGCGGTGGATTCCAGATATTCAGTCTTGCGGACTTGAGAAAGATACGAGAAGAAGGCGTCGAGTTCAAATCACACATAGACGGCTCAAAACATTTTTTAACGCCCGAAAACGTAGTGGATTTTCAGCTCCTATTGGGAAGCGATATTATAATGCCGCTCGATGAGTGCATACATTATCCGGCGACAAGAGATTATGTCGAGGATTCTGTGACACTTACTCTGAACTGGGTAAAACGGTCCCATAAAAGATTTCATGAAAGAGATACAAAGAGCGCGCTTTTCGGAATTGTTCAGGGCGGGACGTATAAAGATCTGCGTAAAAGATGTGCGGAAGAACTGGTTTCGCTGGATATGGATGGTTTTGCGCTCGGAGGTATCGGGGTAGGGGAGCCGGTCGATCTTATAAACGAGATCTCGGAATACACAGCGGCTCTTCTTCCTGAGGACAAGATCAGATATTTAATGGGAGTAGGAACACCACCCGATATGCTGGAGGCTATTTCTCAAGGCATAGATATGTTCGATTGTGTGGTTCCCACGCGTAACGGACGTAACGGACAGGCACTGACGTTTTCAGGTGAAAAGCAAATGAAGAATGCGGCCTTTAAAGATGATTTTCGTCCGATAGACCCTGAATGCGGGTGTTTTACCTGTAAAAATCATACGCGTGGTTTTTTGCGGCATCTTTTTAACGCGGGAGAGATGCTTGGGCCGAGGCTTGTTTCACTGCACAATATATATTTTTATGTGAAACTAGTACGACTCGCACGCGAAGCCATCCGCGAAGATCGTTTCGAGACATTTAAAAAGGAATTTATTGGGAAATATAATTCTTAGAAGCCCTTTTTAATATAGTATCGATAATGATGTGTCGTAGGGAACGGTTTTAAACCGTTCCTTATGCGGTAGATATAGATTGTGGAAATAGTCGCGACCAACTTCACATAATATTAAAATTTTGGCTTTGCATTTCAACGAACATGTATGTATAATTAGGTATATTTTGACTTAACAAAAATAACAATCGAAAGGAATAGTTATGATGACTTTAGCGTTTGCCGAAACAAGCCAAGGCGTTTCTTCGCCGGCGGCAGTCAACACGATCATGAATTTTCTGCCAATTATAATAATATTTGTTATATTCTACTTTCTCCTTATACGTCCGCAGAAAAAATCACAACAGGAGCACGCCAAGATGCTTGAAAACCTCCAGAAAAATGATGAGGTTATCACTATAGGCGGTATGTATGGAACGATCCTCAATGTTGAGAAACAGAGCGACGTCGTCACTTTAAGGATAGATGATAATACCCGCATAAAGATCCAAAAGAGCGCCATTTCAAAACTTAAAAAGTAAACTATTCCCCATTGTTTTAGTTATTAAAGAGAGCAAGGGGGCTCATTAAGGAGTATAAAAATATGTTGGCTAAACTTAAATGGAAAACTATTTTAGTTGTTTCTATAACGGGGCTTGCGATATGGCTGTCTATCCCCCCATTCCCTACATACAATAATGAAGGGAAAATAGTAAAAGAGGGTAGATTAAACCTAGGACTCGATCTTCAGGGCGGGATGAATATTGTTCTTGAAGTGGATACTTCTAAACTTTCGGAAAATGAGGCAAAAGACGCTCCGCAACGCGCGCTTGAGATCATAAGGAACAGAATAGACCAGTTCGGTGTGACAGAACCCCTAGTACAACTACAGGGTAAAAACCGCATATTTGTACAGCTTCCCGGTATTACCGACAGGCAAAGGGCGAAAGAAATAATTGCGAAAACGGCGCATCTGGAATTCAGGTTAGTTTCGGATGACGCGGATCTCCTTAAAAAAGCGCTAGAAGGGCAACCGGTAGAGGGGTATGAATTAAAATATATGAAGAACAAGGATGAGAAGCAAGAACCGCTTCTTGTTGAGACAAAAACCTCCCTTACGGGAGACATGCTTGTTGACGCGTCGACCGAATTCAGCCAACAGGGCTTCGGCCAGCCTTATGTTTCACTTACTTTTAGTGAAAAAGGTGGTGCCATATTCTCCAATTTAACCGGTGCTAATGTAGGGAAACGCCTAGCTGTTGTACTTGACGGTGAAGTTTATACCGCCCCTGTTATAAGGGAACGTATACCGTCCGGACGGGCTCAGATAACGGGCAATTTTTCCGTTCAGGAAGCTAAAGACCTCGCACTGGTCTTAAGGGCCGGCGCTCTGCCGGCACCTGTATCGATCGTAGAGGAAAGAAGTGTCGGGCCTACACTAGGGAGAGATTCCATAGAAAGCGGTATAAGGGCTACTCTTATAGGCGGTATGTTAGTCCTTGGTTTTATGGCCATTTATTACACGCTCGGAGGACTTATAGCGGATCTGGCTCTAGTACTTAATATCCTTATGATAACGGCTGCGTTGTCTTTGTTCAAGGGTACGCTTACGCTTCCCGGTATAGCCGGTCTTGTTCTTACATTTGGTATGTCTGTGGACGCTAATATTCTTATATCTGAAAGAATGCGGGAGGAGCTTGCGCTCGGCAAAAATATGCGCGCAGCGATCGCTGCGGGCTATGACAAGGCTTTCGGGGCGATCTTCGACTCTAATCTCACCATATTGATCACCTCGCTTATACTCTTTCAGTTTGGTACAGGCCCTGTAAAGGGTTTTGCGACAACTTTAAGTATAGGTGTTGTGGCCAGTATGTTCTCGGCGCTTACGGTGACCCATTGTATTTTTGATCTCATTGTGACGGCCAAAAGTAATTTGAAATTCACGATGCTGCAGTTCTTTCGCAACCCCAACATACCTTTCATGAAATTGAGGAGGTACGCATACGTACTCTCTCTTACCCTGATAATAGTAGGGATGTATGTATTCATACAAAGGGGGGTGAAGAACTACGGCGTGGATTTTACCGGTGGAACGTTGCAAGAATTTAGTTTTAAGGAAAAAGTGAGAATAGATGATATCCGTTCCGTTCTTAAAAATAGCGGGTTCGGTGAATCATCGATACAGCAGGTAGGGCAAAGTAATACTTTTATTGTAAGAACCTATGGCGGCAAAGTAGACGGAGTGGTATCAGGGCTTACTGACAAATTCGGTAAGGGTTCTTTTGAGTTATTGAGGGCAGAGGAAGTTGGCCCTACCGTGGAAGCAGATCTCAGAAAGAACGCCATTAAAGCGCTTCTTTTCTCTTTTGTAGGTATATGTATTTATGTGTCATTGAGATTTGAATTCAAGTTCGCCGCGACTGGTATTCTTGCTCTTGTGCACGATGTTTTAGTAAGTCTAGGCGCAGTTGCGCTGACGGGGAGGGAAATATCTCTGAATGTCGTCGCCGCGCTTCTTACTATAGTGGGCTATTCGATCAATGATACGATAGTTATTTTTGACAGGATAAGGGAAAACCGAAAGTTCATGCGGAAGAGCGGGGAAGAAGAGCTGATAAATCTAAGCATCAATCAAACATTATCAAGGACGGTTCTGACCTCACTTTGTACTTTGATGGTCACCGTGGCTCTTTTTCTTTTCGGTGGTGAGGCCATTAATGATTTTGCGTTCGTTATGATGATAGGTGTCATAGTAGGTTCATATTCCACGATCTTTGTCGCCGCACCTCTCTTGATAGATTGGCCTTCGAGGAGAGCAGCGGTGCGGAAGTAGTTGTTCCCGTGGAAACGATTAGGAACTGTATATCGTATTTCGTATATCGTGCCGGTGAAGACGACATAGTTTACGAGCGACGAGATACGAAATACGAGATACGATAATTATGCTTTGGAAAACATTCGAACCCAACCCGCGATTACAAAAGATACTCAGCGATGCTCTGGGGATCACGCCTTATCTGGCACAACTCTTAATAAATCGAGATATTAAAACAGTTGAAAAAGCCCAAGAATTCCTTTTTGGCGACGCTTCCGCCGTACATGATCCATTTTTAATGAAAGATATGGCCGCGGCCGTCGAACGCATAAATAACGCCATTGAAAAACGCGAAAAGATCCTGATTTACGGCGACTATGACGTGGACGGCATTACTTCGACTGCACTTCTTGCCGATATTCTTAAGTTTCTGGGTGCGCGAGTAGAGACATTCATCCCAAACCGTCTTGAAGAAGGTTATGGCCTTAACATGGATGCCATTCTGGGCGCGAAGGAAAAACAAATTGATCTTCTCGTGACGGTGGATTGCGGGATAAATTCCGTCAAAGAAGTTGAATGCGCGAAGAATTTCGGCATGGACGTGATAATAACGGACCACCATGTAGTTAGAAGCGATTCACGGCCCAAAGCTTCCGCGATAATAGATCCGCACCAGCCGGACTGCAACTATCCTTTTAAAGAATTAGCCGGAGTGGGTGTTGCGTATAAATTGGCTCTTGCTGTGGCGAAAGGCAATGAGAAAGAAGTCAATGAACACCTCGATCTTGTTGCTTTGGGGACGGTCGCCGATATAGTCCCGCTTATCGGGGAAAACAGGATACTAACGAAGATGGGGCTTAAAAAACTCCGCTCGACTCGTAAGGAAGGGCTAAAGGCATTGATGGATGTTGCGAGCTTAAGCCCCGAGAAGATCAACTGTAGACATATCGGGTTTGCCATGGGGCCCCGGATAAACGCTATGGGCAGGGTCGGCTCCGCCGATGTCGCTCTCGATCTTTTGATGTCCAAAGATAATTTCATGGCCGGAGAACTTGCCCGGACCGTCGACAGGGAGAATAGGAACAGGCAAAATATAGAGAAGGACATTCTGAAACAAGCGCTTGAAAAAGTTACTAAAGAAGTTGATCTCGAAAAAGAAAAGATCATCGTCCTCGCGGATGAGGCATGGCATTCGGGCATAATAGGCATAGTGGCGTCGCGTCTTACCGAAGAATACAGTAAACCCGCTATTTTAATATCTCTGGACGGCGAGAATGGTAAAGGATCTGGCCGCGGGGTTGAAGGGTTTAACCTTTTCGAGGCTATCAAAAAGTCCAGCGAACATTTGATCGATTTTGGCGGTCATAAACTGGCGTGTGGCTTAAAGATCAAGAAAGAAAATATCGAACTGTTTAAAACGGCCCTCAATAAGATCGCGGGCGAATGTTCGGATGGAGTAGGGGCAGAAGCGGTCGAACTAAAAATAGATCTGCAGATACCGTTTTCATATATTAGCGCTAAACTAATAAACGAATTGGAACTGTTAATGCCTTTTGGGGCAGGGAACAAAGAACCGATCTTTCTGACTAAAGGCGTCAGGGTTAAGAACCCTCCGCGCGATATCGCCCGGAGTGGATTTAAATTTCTCGCGACCTGCGGGAACCTTACCTGCGAAGCGGTAACATTCAAAAAGAGTGAAATTGATAAACCTGCCGCCGGGGATATCTTAGACCTAGCATATACACCGTCTATCAATGACTGGAGAGGGATCGAAACCATTCAGCTCAATATCAAAGGGATCCAAGTGGTTGGTAAAGCCTGCCGCGAGCTTGTGTAGTCTATTTTACATCGGGACGATACGTTAGTATGTGGTATGTGGTACCGGAAACGACACGGTTTAAGAACTGTATATCGTATATCGTGTCCATGAGGACAACACAGCCTAAGAACGTATATAGTTGACATGAAGACGATACGGTTTTAAGAACGTCTATGGCATATGGCGACGATGAAAACGAGAGATGAGGGACGATAGACGACCGCTCGCTTCGCTCGCTAGGACGAGAGACGAGGGACGAAAGAAGCATGCCGAGAACTCAACACCATGTCGAAAAAAGCTAAAACAGATGTAAGAAAACGGTGCTTTGCTGCAACCGTTTTTAGCAGGAAAATACGCTTCTTAGCAAGAAGACATGACAAATATGTGAGGCGGCTGCGAGAAACAGCACATTGAATAAAAACGGTTTTTCATTTAACCCTTTGATCGCAGGGTAAAAGTAAAGAGTAAGTCATAAGACCCAAGTCCCGAACGACGGTTCTCTTTAAAACAAAAAACCCCGAGTTATTTTAACCCGGGGTTTTTTGTTTTTTTATCGTAAAAAAACTTAAACGACTTTTTTCAACTTGCTAGCCTTCAGGCATTTGGCGCAAATTTTGATCCTTTTCTTTTTTCCATCCTCGATTATGCTTATGCTTTGCAGGTTAGGGGAGAAACGGCGCAGTGTGATCCCTGTTATCCTTTGGCCGACACCGCCCTTACTTTTAGCCATACCTCTGCGGCTGAATGTCCTGCCGCTTACAGGTTTTTTACCGCATACGTAACATTCTCTTGCCATATCTAAACCTTTCTTTTATAATTCTTAATAAAGTTGTTTTTTTATTTAGTGGGAAAAGATCGTTTGTGCGTATAAAAGGCTTTCCCACGGGTAAGTAATACGAAATAATAGCATAACACACAACAATATGCAAGGGAAAAACCTGTTATCAAATAGCCCCATACGCTACATTAAAGGCGTGGGGCCCCAGATGTCGCTTCTTTTTGAAAAAATAGCAGTTGAGACTATTTCCGACCTTTTGTATTATCTCCCGCGGCGGTATGAGGATAGGACTACTATCCGCGAAATAAAGGACGTGATCCCCGGCGAATCACAGGGCGTTATAGGCAACGTCCTAAAAACACATATTTTCACAGCAAGGACAGGGACGAGCATTTATGAGATAGAGATAGGCGACGAAACCAAAAATCTGCATGCGGTGTGGTATAACCTTCCATTCATGTCTAAAGTGTTCTCAAAAGGACAAAAGGTTGTTCTTTACGGCAGGTGCGAATACCAGAGGCGCCTCGAGATGATCCATCCCGTGTATGAAATATTGGATGAGAAAGAAGAGAAAGCCTCTCTCGACATAGGCAGGATCGTCCCTTTTTATCCTTTGACGGAAAACCTTAGTCAAAAATATCTGCGTAAAATAGTTTATCGGGCGCTCGATGCTTGCGTGAAAGGCATTAAGGATCCGCTCCCCACACAGATCAGAGCCCGCCATAAGCTGGTCGATACACAGTTCGCGGTAGAAAATATCCATTTTCCGTATTCTTTTGACAATCTGGAAAAGGCTTACCGAAGGTTGGTCTTCGAGGAATTTTTTGTTTTGCAGGTGATCATGGCATTAAGGCGCAAGAGGATCCAAAATAAGGGTATCAAGCATGAAATTAAAGAAGGACTTTTCGCGGATTTCGAAAAACTTTTTAATTTTAAGCTTACAGGTGACCAGAAAAAATGCATTAAAGAGATTGAAAAGGATATGTCGAGCCAAAAGTCGATGTACCGTCTTTTGCAGGGCGATGTCTCGAGCGGAAAAACCGTTGTGGCGATGTACGCGCTCCTTTTAACCGTCGAGAACGGTTATCAGGCCGCGATGATGGTGCCGACCGAGGTGCTTGCGCGTCAGCATTACATGACCCTGAGCGAAACTTTTATGCCGCTGGGGATCGATGTGCGGTTATTGACCGGCAGCATGGGGCCCAAAGACAGGGAAAAAGTGAAAAGGGAGATAATGGAAGGGGAAGCCGATATAGTTGTCGGCACACATGCTCTTATTCAAGAAGGCATCGCTTATAAAAATCTGGGGCTTGTTGTTGTGGATGAGCAGCATAAGTTCGGTGTTATGCAGAGAAAGGAATTGAGAAAAAAAGGCGGGATGCCCGATACGCTTGTAATGACCGCGACACCTATCCCGCAAAGTTTAGTGATGACGGTCTTCGGTGATATGGATATCTCGGTACTTAAGGAAAAGCCGGCTGACCGGATACCCGTCGCGACATATTCGGTGGGGGAGGACAAGCGCAGGGCAATATATGAATTCATCAGGGATCAGATACAACAGGGGCGACAGGCCTTTATAGTTTGTCCTAGGATCAAGATGTCAGGCCTGTCGGATCTGGCAAGCGCCGAAGACATTTATGCCCGGCTCCGGAAAGATGTATTTAAGAAAGAGAAGCTCGCCCTTATCCATGGGCGGATGAAAACAGAAGAAAAAGAGCGAGTTATGACCGATTTTTGCGACGGGAAATATGATATTCTGGTCGCGACAACCGTGATAGAAGTGGGGCTTGATATCCCCAATGTTA
>JAQUNB010000045.1 GCA_028717825.1 Candidatus Omnitrophota bacterium | reverse complement strand
TTATGCTCGGGGTAGAGCTTGATATGGAAGACGCCTCTTGTGTCGCGGAAGCCTGTATGAAGGATGGGCTTTTGATAAATTGCACGCAGAAAAATATACTGCGTATCATGCCGCCGATAACTGTTACCAAAAAGAATATAGATGACGCGACAAAAATACTGTCAAAAGTTCTGGTGAAAAAATGAATAAAAAAAATCTGATAACTATCAATGATCTGTCTACACTCGAGATATTGGAAATACTTAAGACAGCTAAAAAACTTAAAAAGTCGCCTCTTTCAAAAAAAACAGCCTTAAAGGATAGAACCTTAGCGCTTTTGTTCCAAAAACCATCCAACAGGACACGTATATCATTTGAAGTGGCGATGGTACATCTGGGCGGATATGTTCTTTATTTGAGCCCTAGGGAAATAGATATGGGTAAACGCGAATCCGTTAAAGATGTCGCGCGGGTCATCTCGCGCTATGTGGACGGGGTCGTGGCTAGGGTCTATTCGCATCAGGATGTGGAAGCGCTCGCTTCGTACTCGGATGTGCCGGTAATAAACGGTTTGTCCGATCTGGAGCATCCGTGTCAGGCGCTCAGCGATATTTTTACCATTCAAGAAAAAATGGGAAAACTGAAGGGTGCGGTATTGGCATATGTTGGGGACGGCAACAATGTCCTGAATTCTTTACTTTTGGTTTGCGCGAAAACCGGTGTTAATGTGAAAGTAGCGACTCCAAAAGGGTATGAGCCCCAAAAGGCGATACTTGAGAACGCTTTGAAATTCGCCAAAGACAATGGTTCGAAGATAGAAGTTTTTAACGATGCTCAAGAGGCTGTTCGTGAAAGCGATGTTGTCTATACGGATGTGTGGGTCAGCATGGGGCAGGAGGACGAAAGGGGAAAACGGCTGAGAGATTTCGAGAACTTTCAGGTCAACGAGAAGTTGATGAAGTGCGCCAAGAAGGACACCCTTATAATGCATTGCCTCCCGGCGCACCGCGGAGAAGAAGTTACTGATGTGATAGACGGAAAAAATTCCGTTATATACGATCAGGCGGAGAATAGGATGCACGTGCAGAAGGCGATCCTGTTGAAATTACTTGGGAAACGGTAAGGTTAGTAGGTAGTATGTGGTATGTAGTACCGGAAAAAATAAGATTAAGACCTGTTGTTTTCAGGGGCACTACATCCTACATACTATGTACTACATACTAGAATGGGAGTTAACATGGCGAAGAAAATAGTTCTAGCATATTCCGGAGGGCTTGATACGTCGGTCGCGATCAAGTGGCTGATGGAAAAAGGATATGAAGTTGTTTGTTTTATGGCGGATGTGGGGCAGGGCGCGGATACAAAAAGTGCGAAGAAACGCGCTCTTAAAATAGGCGCCAGTAAATGCATCGTCGGGGATCTAAAGAAAAAGTTCGTAGATGAATATGTTTTCCCGGCACTTAAAACGGGTGCTTTGTATCAGGGTAAATACAATCTTGCTACGGCTTTGTCGCGACCGCTTATTGCTGAGGCTATGGTCGCTGTCGCGAAAAAAGAAAAGGCTGTTGCTATTGCGCACGGCTGTACCGGCAAAGGGAACGATCAAGTGCGTTTCGAGGTAACCTTTCATGTGAAAGCACCTAGCCTTAAGGTAATAGCTCCGGTAAGGGAATGGGAACTCACTACGCGAGAATCGGAGATAGATTATGCCGCCGAGCATAATATCCCGATAGAGCAGACCAAGAAAAAACTATACAGTATAGATGTGAACCTTTGGGGTATAAGCGTAGAAGGCGGCAAGTTGGAGGACCCTTGCTTTGAACCGCAATCCGATACATTTATAAACATAAAACCGTTGGAAAACGCGTCTTCCAAGGCGCAGCACATTACTGTAACGTTTAAAAATGGTATTCCGGTTGCGATCGACGGGAAAAAATATGGTTCGGTGGAACTGGTTAACAGACTTAATCTCATAGGCGCTTCGCACGGCGTCGGCAGGGTTGATATGATAGAGGACCGATTGGTCGGGATAAAATCGCGTGAGGTTTACGAAGCCCCGGCTTCGGAGATCCTTTACGCAGCCCATACGGCTTTGGAAGAACTTGTTCTGGACAGGGAAGTACGCAAGTATAAGAATTTTCTTTCCGAACGGTATTCAGAATTGGTTTATTACGGACTTTGGTTCACGCCTCTAAGAGAGGCGATCGACGCGTTTATAGATAAAACGCAGGAAAAAGTTTCCGGAGAAGTCGTCCTTAAACTATATAAAGGCAATGTTATCGTTTGCGGGAGAAAGAGCCCATATTCTAAATACAAGAAAGCTTTAGCTACTTATGGCGAAGGGGATGTTTTCGACCAGAAGCTGGCTAAGGGTTTCATTGATCTGTGGGCGATGCCGTATAGAGCTTAATCAAAGGGCTTATTGGTACATAGTATGTAGTATGTGGTATGTAGTGCCGATGGGAACGATGCGGTAGGTGAATGGTTGGACGGAGACGAAAATAATAATAAAAATCGTCATTCCTGCGAAAGCAGGAATCCATTAATATTTTTATTGGATCCCCGCTTTCGCGGGGATGACGCATGGGGGGACGCGAACCCCGAAACACGAACAACGAAACACGAGTCACGAGATACGATAATTTAAGGAGATGCAATGGCAAAACTATGGGGCGGGAGATTCGAGAAAGAGGATATGATACCTTTCGTTATGAAGTTCACCTCGAGCATCGAGGTGGATAAGATCCTCGCTTATTACGACTGTTTGAGCACTAAAGTTCACGTTGAGATGCTTCATAAAACAGGGTTAATAACGGAAAAAGAGAAAAAAGAATTTCTGCCGATCTTGGAGCAGCTTTTGCAAAAAATAGAAAAAGGGACTTTTAACCCCGAGGCGTTTGAGGATATCCACTCGGCGGTACAGGATTATGTCTCTTCGCGCGCGCCGGAACTGGCGAAAAAACTGCATACGGGCAGGTCGCGTAACGAGCAGGTCGTCAATGATGTCCGTTTATACTGTAAAGATCATTTAGCTATGATCGAAGAGGCGATCATAAGCCTCCAAAAAGCGTTGGTTGTGTTAGCTGAAAAGAATTTTGATGTAATTATCCCCGGGTATACGCACCTGAATCGTGCTCAACCTATTCTTTTCTCGCATCTTACATTGGCTTATGTTGAGATGCTCCAGCGTGACTTGGACAGGGTGAAGGATGCATATAAACGAACGGATGTTTCGGTAATGGGATCGGGTGCTTTAGCGGGAGCGGCGCTTGAGCTTGATCGTAAATTCATCGCCGATAAACTTGGGTTCCAGTCGATTTCCGCGAACAGCATCGACGCGGTAAGTGACAGGGATTTTATCGTGGAGATAGTATCAGCGCTTTGTTTTATCGCGGTGCACTTATCCCGGATCGCCGAAGACATGATACTTTACAGTACCCCGGAATTCGGTTTTCTGGATATAGGGGAGAGCTATTGTACGGGTAGCTCCCTTATGCCGCAAAAGAAGAACCCTGATGTGCTGGAACTTATACGTGGCAGGTCATCTGTTATTATAGGGTATCTAAATACATTGTTCGTACTTCTTAAAGCTTTGCCGCATTCGTATAACCGCGACCTGCAGGAAGACAAAAAACCGTTATTTGAGTCCATGCGGATCGTTGCGGATGAGCTGGCTATCATGAAAGATCTTGTCGGGACATTGAAACTAAAGAAGAGTTATGTAAAGGCCCTTCTGGAAGACGAGTTTATTTATGCGACCGATATCGCCGAGTATCTCGTGAGGAAGGGCGTGGCTTTTAAGGACGCCCATGATATTGCCGGCAGTATAATCAAAAAATGCATAAAAAAGGATATAAATATTTCCGATATGTCGATCGCGGAACTGAAAAAGATCTCAGACAAGATAGATGAGGACATATTCGATCTTTTGAACGCCGAGACTTCCGTAAAAAATAAGAAGACTCCGGGCAGCACAAACCCGGCGTTTGTCAAAAAAGAGATCGAATCGTGGAAGAAAAAGCTTAAGAAACAGCCGGAATAAGGAAAAATACGATGCATGAATTTCATTACAAAGACGGGGTCCTTCAATGTGAGGATATTCCGATAGCGAAGATCGTCGGTGAGTACCCGACGCCGTTCTATCTATACAGCTATAGAACATTAATGGACCATTTTTTTAAGATAAAGGATGCGTTCAAGGATGTCAATCCTCTCATATGTTTTTCTATGAAGGCTAATTCTAACCTTAATATCTGTAAAGCACTGGTGAATGCGGGAGCGGGACTTGATATAGTTTCGGGCGGAGAGCTTTATAAAGCGCTCAAGATAGGATGCCCCCCGAACAGGATAGTGTACGCGAGCGTGGGCAAGACAGAAGAGGAGATCAAGGTCGCAATAGGCAAAGGGATACTTTCATTTAATGTCGAATCGGTCCCGGAGCTTATCATGATCAATTCCGTCGCCAAAAGTTTAAGGAAAAAAGCACACGCCGCAATACGGCTTAACCCGGATGTAAAACCCAATACGCACGATTATATAACAACCGGGACTAAGGAGAAAAAGTTCGGGATAGATTTTAAGAGAGCGGAAGATATCTTTGACAACGCAAATAAATATTCTCATGTTGCACTGAAAGGTGTCCATGTCCACATCGGTTCTCAGATAACCGAGGTGGCGCCGTTCGTTGCGTCGCTTAAAAAGGTCATGGAATTTTTGGAAAAAAGCAATATCCCCATTGAATGGTTGAATATCGGCGGTGGTTTTGGTATTGAATATACTAAAGAAAAAGCCGCGACGGCAAACGATTTCGCGAAAGAGATAATACCTTTGATTAAGGGCAAAACGTACAAGCTCATACTCGAACCGGGGCGGTTCGTGGTCGGCAGCAGCGGCATTTTGGTCTGTAAGGTCCTATATATAAAAACGAGTTCGAACGACAAAAAATTCGCTATTGTTAATGCCGGTATGAACGATCTCTTGCGCCCGAGCTTATACAACGCGCATCACGAGATCTTCCCTCTGGTTAAACGCGATGCCAATAACTATAAGTATGATATAGTAGGGCCTATTTGTGAGAGCGGAGATTATCTTGCACTTGATAGAGAGCTTCCAGAGCTCGTGGCGGGGGACCATCTGGCTGTCATGAACGCGGGTGCTTATGGTTTCAGCATGTCCTCAAATTACAATTCACGTCCAAAACTAGCGGAGATCATGGTGATCAATGGTGAAATCAGAGTTATACGGCTTGCGGAAAAATATCGGGATCTCATACGCGGCGAAAAGATCATAAAAGATTTAAAATAATGAAAAAAAATAAACTTTGTTTTACAAAGGTCGTGGCAAGCGGGAATGATTTTATCCTTCTTAATAACAAAAAAGGTGAGATGGATCATCTATGCCTCGACTATCCTGACCTTGCGAGGGATCTGTGCCGCAGGAGATATGCCGTAGGCGCGGATGGTATTCTTGTGCTTGAGAGATCGGGCAAAGCGGATTTCCGTATGCGGATCATAAATTCTGACGGTTCAGAGGCGGATATGTGCGGCAACGGCGCCCGATGTAGTGCTTGGTACGCGTCGGCGAACGGCTGGGGCAATATGCTTACAATCGAGACCGGTGCCGGAATAATCGAGGCCGTGGTTAAAGACGAAAGCGTCAAACTTAAAATGAGCGACCCAAAAGAGATAAAACTTAATATAGATCTAGAGACCGGATCCGGCAGTATGACCGTTCATAAGATCAATACTGGTGTTCCGCATGCCGTGCAGATCGTTGAAGATCTGGATAATTATAACGTTCAGGATATAGGCCGGAAGGTGAGACAGCATCCTTTATTCGCACCGGCAGGGACGAACGCTGATTTTGTCGGGAAAGTAAAAAATAATTCAGCTTCTGTTAGAGTGTATGAACGAGGAGTTGAGGACGAAACGTTGGCTTGTGGGACCGGTACGGTTGCTTCAGCCGTCATTTTAGGTCTTTTGGGTAAGGTAACCAGCCCCGTAAAGATGTTAACAAAAAGCGGCGAAGTCTTAACGGTATATTTCAGTTTATCCAACAAAAAAGTTACAGATGTTTTTCTTGAAGGGAAAGCGCAGATAGTTTACGAGGGAAAATTATAAGTTTTTTGTAAGCGCACACATATAAAACCACTAGTAACTAGGCACAAGTCACTAGTCACTTATCGAGGAGGAACTAATGTTCAAGGGATCTTTTGTCGCGATCGTAACACCGATGAAGAACGGGAAAATAGATGAAAAAGCTTTTCGTAAGCTTATAGAATTTCAGATAAAGAACGGTACGGATGGTATTGTGCCGTGTGGGTGTACGGGGGAAGCCGCTACTCTGACGATGGAGGAGCAGAGCCGGGTCATGGAAATGACCGTAGAGATGGTCGCGAAAAGAGTTCCTGTTATTGCCGGCACCGGCTCGAATAATACGGTAGAAGCTTTAGAACTTACATATAACGCTAAAGAAGCCGGTTGCGACGGCGCTTTGGTGATCACTCCGTATTATAACAAACCGACCCCCGAAGGCCAGTATAGGCATTACGCGGAGATAGCGAAGATCGGTCTTCCTATAGTGATCTATAATGTCCCGTCGAGGACGGGTATATCTATTTTACCTGAGACAGTTGTGCGTCTTGCCAAGGTTAAAAATATCGTGGCGATAAAAGAGGCGGCGGGAAGCGTCCAGCAGGTAATGAATATAATTTCATCGTGCGATATTACGGTACTCAGCGGAGACGATTCCCTGACTTTACCGTTCATGTCTGTCGGGGCTAAGGGCGTAGTGAGCGTTCTCGCGAATATTATTCCGGCAAAGATCCACAAGATGGTGAAACTCTATCTTTCAGGAAAAACGGAAGAGGCAAAAAAGATACATTATGAGATGCTCGAACTTTGCAATGCGATGTTCATTGAGACCAATCCTATCCCAATAAAGACCGCGCTTAGCATGATGGGTATGATCGAAAAGGAATGGAGGCTTCCGCTTTGTGAGATGAGGCCTGAGAACGAGGAGAAGGTAAAAAAAGTTCTTAAAAAATATAAGTTGATATAGGGGTATAATTTTTGGTGGAGCAAAAGAGGAGAAAAAATGTTACGTTTGGGTGTTAGCGGCGTATGCGGCAAAATGGGGAAAAGGATAGCAGCCTTGGCGCTTGACGATCCCAAGATCAAACTTACGGCCGCGTTGGAAAAAGACGGTACAGATTTTGTCGGCAAGGATCTAGGTGTTGTTCTCGGGAAGAAAAAAATGGGTCTTACGATAAACGCGGATTTAGATGATATACATTCTAAAATTGACGTGCTCATTGAGTTCAGTTCACCGCAAGCTACGCTTGCTCATCTTGAGGCCGCGCGCAAACAAAAGATCGCGATGGTAATAGGGACGACAGGCATGGACGCTGATGGCGAAAAAAAGATCAAGGCGGCTTCAAAAAAGATACCCATAGTTTTCTCACCGAACATGGCGGTTGGGATGAATGTTCTATTTAATATCGTAAAAGAAGCCGCGAGTGTTTTAGGGGATAGTTGTGATATAAGGATCGACGAGACGCACCATGTGCATAAAAAAGACGCTCCGAGTGGAACCGCTAAGATGATCGTGAAGGTTGTTGAGGCTGCCTGTGGAAAGCATTTGCCGGTTGAAGTTTTTCGCGAAGGCGAAGTAATAGGCAATCACGGTATAATTTTCGAGAACAAATATGAAAAACTTGAGATCAGGCACGATGCAAAGTCGAGAGATGTGCTTGCCGACGGCGCTATCAAAGCCGCAAAATTTTTATCGGGAAAAAAGTCGGGGTTATACGGGATGGCGGATGTTCTGGCCTTGAAAAAATAGGCTGAGAAAGGGTAAAAATGGAGAATGATTATGCCGAGCGGCTAAAACAATTGCCACCTTATTTATTCGCCGAGATAGATAAAGCCAAACAGAAAGCCGTAGAAGCGGGGCGTCCTATAATCGATCTGGGTGTAGGCGATCCGGATACTCCTACGCCGGATTTCATTATTGAAAAACTGAAAAAAGCAGTTATGGATCCTGCAACGCATAAATATGCGCTGAATAAGGGACTGCGTAGTTTAAGAAAACAGATGGCAGATTGGTATAAAGAA
>JAQUNB010000044.1 GCA_028717825.1 Candidatus Omnitrophota bacterium | reverse complement strand
ATCTGTTCCCTGATCTTTTCTATTTCGCTCTTAACGTCGATGATCTCCTGCGAGATGCGGAAGTCGTTCGATTTGGCCCCGATGGTGTTGGCCTCACGCTGCATCTCTTGCGCTATAAAATCAAGTCTTTTGCCGGCGTCCTCGCCGATCTTCTCGACCGATTCGCGAAAAGCGACGCTATGGCCTTCTAAGCGCGTAAGCTCCTCGGCGATATCGCAATTATTGGCGAAAAGCGCCACTTCCGACTCGAGTTTGGTCTTGTCCGGCTGTATGCCGCCGCCGACTTCACGAATGGAATCGACCAGCTTGTTCCTAAATTTCATTATGCTCTGTTTTTCGTATTTTTTTATTTTCTGAAGTCTCTTGATTATTGCCGCGAGCCTCATCGCAAAATCTTTGGCAAGGCGAGCGCCTTCGCTCGCGCGATATTCCAGAAGCTTGTGGATGGCTTTCCTCAGCGTTTTTTCGATATGCGGCCAGATCATATCGGCCTCGTCTTCGGAATAGCTCTCTATCACACCGGGCAGACTTATGAGGTCCTTAATACTGATCTCGCCTTTTATTTTGAATTTCTTTTGCATCTCCTTTACTCTTGAGATATATTCTTTCGCAAGACGCTCGTTCACACAGACTTTTTTGAGGCTTTCCTTCGCGCCCGCGTCTTCCCGAGCGATCCTGATAAAAGCT
This sequence comes from Candidatus Omnitrophota bacterium, assembly GCA_028717825.1. GTDB lineage: Bacteria > Omnitrophota > Gorgyraeia > Tantalellales > Tantalellaceae > JAQUNB01. The sequence continues at coordinate 7,493 of JAQUNB010000044.1, read as the reverse complement.
TTCCCGCGGTATAAATATTCCTCAACTACCCGTTGAAGTTTTTCTTCTAGGAGGAAAAAATTGCTGAATGAATTACATGTTATACTTAGGTTTTTGTGGTTCAGCGTCTTGATCTCTACGGTTATGGTCCCAAAAGGGCTTTTCTCGGACGCTTTTCCGAAACCCGTCATCGATTTGATACCGTTCTTCTTTGCTGAAAAACCGGCAGAGCTGTTCTTTGGTCTCATTTCCACCTCCGCGCTTTAATTGTCTTTTCTATTTCTTCGGTCGGGTATATGTTAGAGATGATTATTTCGTCCGGTTGGAACCACAGTTTTATCTCCCTTTCGGCTTCTTTAGAGTTTTCGGAGGCATGGATCACGTTCTCATAAACACCGTTCGTCGTGATGCGCCCGTATGCGCCTCTTATCGAGACTGAATCCGCTTTTTCGGGGTTGGTTTCGCCGCAGATGCTCCGTACTTTTCCGATAGCATCCTCACCCCAATATACCAGCGCCATGACCTTTTTCTTATGATAATCACCCATAATGTAATGGATGAGCTCGGGGAAGAAAGGTTTATCCTTGAGATGGCAGTAATGCGCCTCTGCCAGCTCCTTTGAAACCTGGACTATCTTTGTCCCGACTATATCCAGTTTTGTCTCGGAAAGTCTGGTAAGAATGTTGCCGGTAAGCGACTTTTTTAACCCGTCCGGCTTAATAAGCACTAACGTTTGTTCTTTCATGATCGTTTCCCCTCTTTGAATTTAAAATACAGTTTTGCCCTTTATAGTTTATCTATTTTAGCAATAGGTGTGGAAAAGTCAATGATTATGATTTGGCCCGCGTTTGAGCCCCAAGAAGACGTTGTCCCTAAGTTCAATATATATAATATGTTATAAATGTAATCCGGCTGGTGATCATGCCGTGTAACAGTGATATTACTTTCGTAAGTTGCTATGATCATTGTAATTACGGACAACGTCTCGAATTTACGCTTTTATTGCGAACGCCTTGCGGTTTCGGATATACTCGACCTTAAGGGTTTCGACCTCGTAAAACTCCATTTCCGAAAGATTAAGGATTATTTCGTTGAGTTCCCGATTATATTCGGCGAAACCCGGAAGCTCCCCGTAATTTTCCTTAATTATGGCACGTAGCTCTAACGCGAGCGCGATCATCCGGGTTATGCGCACAAGAGGATATTTCTTAAGTTCCGCCTGCGCGGCTATTTTTTTATTATCCAACCCCGACGCGTCTATCCCCACAAAGAATGCCCAATCGTTGTTTCCCTCGCCGGGACATAAATTTAGTTCCACATCGCCCTTGATCCGCTTCATCGTATCATTTCCGGCTATAACTATGACATTGGAAGGTTTGGCGCTCTTTTCCTTCATTGCCTTTTTGAGCCCGCCTGCCAGTTCATCACCTTTTTTGCTATATACTATCTCGATATTTTTCAGCCCCATTTTGTGTAATGTCGCATCCAGCGACCGGATTTCCTTGATAAGACCGGCCATATCACTTTTAACTTCATCCGGTTTCGCGCATTCAGGTATCCAATCGGTTTCTATTCCTACTATTAACGGCTGGCCCTTCCTCTGGGCATCTCTAGCCAGCACCATTAAAGACGATATTATCCTGTATGATTCCAGCTTATAGATATTTTCGTTGATGAATTTTTCCATTTTTTCGATCGTTCCGATAACTTCGCCGCTATTGTTCTCTCTGAACCATTTAAGATCTCCCAAAACTGCTTCTAACCGGTCCCTGACAATGTCGGTCCGCGAATCCCAGTTTATAGCCGTCACACCTGACGGATACCTGTCGGGTTTCACTTTATAAATATATTTCTGGATCTCGTTTCCGCACGCCACCAATTTATCGCGCGTGTTGTTTATCTCATCATTGATCTTGTCAAAAAGATCCGATTCTTTTTCCGTGACATTGATATCTTCCCCAGCATCCGGGAACGGCATTGCCGTAACGCCAGCCATGTCGAGCTTTGCTGTCGGGGCGCCTAAAACCGGAACCGCGAGATCTTCCCAACCGTCTTTAGTCTCATCCGGGCCTTTGCTGTCGGGAAATGTCTTGTCGATCATATTATAGTAAATTTCATCGACTTCTTTTCCGAATTCGGAACCGTGCGGGAAGATTTTTATAAACATCGTAATATAATTTTCATACTTTTTGATATCGCCCGACTCCTTTATATCCTTTAAGAATTTGCTTAATGCGGCAAACAAGTACCCGTATTCTTCTCCCGTAGCATCTAATGTTTCAAGCGTTCCATCATTTCCCGCAGATAATATATTTGCGAGCGCCTCATACATGCTATCTGTTTTTCTCTCATTGTTTTTCGAGATGGCAAGCAATAATTCTGTGTTCAGCAGGTCCCGGTAAGTACCGGTTTTATCCCCTGCTGCGTTTTCGCATATGGAGCCGAGGTGTTTGTACGCAAGATCTTTAATAATCGCATAGTTTTCCGCGATGGCGATCAATATTTCTATACTTAATAATTTCCCGTAAGTGCCCGTATTATCCTTTGCGGCTTTTTTACATAAGTCACCAAGCGCAGTATAAAAAAATCCATCTTGATCCTTACCAAGAGCGATAATTAACTTCTCGACATTTTCTGCCGTAAGCCCGGTTACCCCACCGTTAACCGCTGCCATATATAAGTACCCGAGCGCATTATATGCTTTCGGATTGCCGTGGAATCTTTCGGCGATAGTTTCTAATAATTCTGTACTTAGTAAATATCTGCACGCGCCTGCGGTATCTTTTGCGACACTTTCACATAAAAATCTGAGCGCATAATATGACGTATACGGTGTATGTTCATTTTTTTGAGCTATAGTAGTCAATAGGCCTATATTCAACAACTTCCCGTAAGTACCTGTCTCGTCTTTTGTTGCGGCTTCGCATAATTCTCTAAGTGCGTTATAAGTTTTATCGATTTTTCGAAACTCGCTCTTGGGCACACTTTTTACGATAGTAGACAAAAGGTTAATACTTAATAATTCCTTGCAAACACCTGTTTTGTCCTCTTTTGCTTTTTCACACAAGGCATCAAGCGCTTCATGTGCATAGTTTTTATAGAATCCGGCGTTTTTGTCGATCAAGAAAAACAGGTTTTCGGAATCTTTTTTGATCGATCCCGGGTCATAAATTATCGTTCCGTTTTGGATGGCAAAGAAAAATTCATTTAAAGCTTTTTGAGCGGATTCTTTAAAGGATTTATTATACTTGCCGCCCATCCATCCCTCTATCTCTGCCTGAATAGCCGCAAAGTCAGGCTCTTCCGTCGCATCCGGGAACGGCATTACTGCCACGGCGGACATATCTCTGCCTGTTACCGGAAGAGCGCCGAGATTCGGCATCGCGAGACCCTCCTCCCGGCCGTCCCCACTAAGCGGATCCGCGCCTTCGCCGTCGGGGAATTGTTGGTCGAATATCTCCTGATATGCTTTATCGACTTCTTTTTTGAACTCACAATTGTGCGGGATGATTTTTATAAACAGCGTAATGTAATTTTCATACTTTTTGATATCGCCCGAATCCTTTATATCCTTTAAGAACTTGCTTAACGCGGCAAAAAGATATCCGTATTGTTCGCCGGTAGCGTCCAACATCCCAAGTGTCCCTTTATTTACTTCTTCAATTATGCGCCCAAGAGCGCTGTATGCCTCTCCCGCTTGTTCTCCGGAGTTTTGTGCGATAGCTGTAAGGAATTCAATATCAATAAATTCTTGAAAGTCGCCCGTCATGCCCCTTCCAGCTGAACATAAGAAATTGAGACACTGATATGCATATTCTGTGTCTATAAGGGCGCTCCTGGCAACAATATCCAATAATTCACGGCTTAATAACCTTTTGTAGGCGCCTGTCGCATCTTGTGCCGCTACATTACATATTTTTTTGAGCTCCTCATAGGCATCAGGTGTTCTGCTTTTGGCGCTTTTCGTGATGGTAGATAGTAGCCCGATATTTACCAGTTCTTGAAAAACACCTGTTCTATCTTTTGCTGCTGCCTCACATAAGTCTGTAAGCTTAATATATGCGGATCTTGTCTGATCTAAAAAGTTCATTCCGTTCCTTATGCAGGTATTTTCCGCGATAGTTATCAACAATTCAGGATCGACTAATTCTTTAAAAATACCCTTATTATCTTTGGTTGCCGTTGTGCATAAATAATTGAGCGCGCCATATATGCGCGCTTTACTTTTACCGCTCGTAATATGCCCTGCGATAGCAGCTAATAGTTTAATGTCGATCAACTCTTTGTATGTACTTGGTCCTTTTCGGGCTGCTACGCACAAGTCTCGAAGAGACTCATATACTATACTTGCTAAGCTATCCGTACTTTTTGCGATAGAAAAAAATAGATCCTTTGTATCTTCTCTGGCCGTTGCCGGATCAAAACTAATGGCTTCCTTTTGAATAGCCGAAAGAAAAGCTTCCAGCGCTTCCCGGACACTTTTCCGCGTGTCTTCGGGACATGCTTCAGATCCTACCCATGCTTCAATATCTGTCCGAGCATCATTGATAAGACTTTTCTTCTTCTGTTCTCGGATCCACCTTCCAATCTTTGTCCGAATGGAGTTTTTGTCTTTTCCCCCAGCATCAGGGAACCGTTTAGGTACATTTTGCGAAGAAGCCTGCATCTTTGGATAACGTAACCGTTCTCCCAAATTTCTCGCGATCTCTCCCGTAAGATCGCGCATACTTATAATAGATAACGGCTTTAATACGTTCTGGAAATAAGAACTCGATCTAAAGGTAGGACGCGCCTGTCTAAAAAACTTGTCTATCCTTCCGGACAAGCCCGGTATTTGTCTCATCTTCTTGTATAAAGGAAGATCTATCGTCTCGGTTATACGCAGGTGCTCTTTGTGGACATCCGCGAAAGGATCATCGGAGTGGCCAAGCTCGTGGGCGAGCCGTTCCATGAGGACCCAACGCGCCGCGTCTTCGTGTTTATCGATATTGGCGGCGATCTCTTCGATGAACGTTTTGTCGATAAGTAAGAAAATGTCCCCTGAATACCCGACGCTCTTCATCATTACCGATGGTGTTCCTCGAGCGAAATTTTCGACCACTTTTATTTCCATAGGCGCTTGCGGTAAATATAAGTTCTCGATGCTAACGTGTTTTTTTAATTCGTTAAATGTTTGCGCCAATAGACGCGCAAGATCACGGCTTTTCGCGCCGCCTTTTTCGCTTACCTGAATTTCCCCGCCTTCAAATCTTGCGCCCTCATACGCGGGATCGATCGCGCCGTACTTTCCGGTAATATTAAAATTGTGGAAGAAAACCTTGTTGATCCTAAGCGCGAGTGTTTTTATTTCTTTTCTTGCTTCTTCGCTCTTTGCGGCTATCGGGAAATCCCTCGCCATTACATAGCCGGATCTATCTTCGCCCCTGTAAACCTCATCTATTCTTTCCGCGAACGCTTTATTGCTATACTGGATGGTCGTGTCCCCCGAGCAATACGACAAAGAGTACCACATCCACATGGCTTCGTCGATCAGGCTGTAGCTGCCGCTTATTCGGCTATTAACGTATTCATCCGGTTCAACTTTTACTTTACAGCCATCGCGATAAAAATACCCGCCGCTTTTCCATCTTAAGATTTTTCTTAAGGCAAGGTACGCTAAACCCTTATGAAGACTAACTATCCGTTTTTCGCCGTCCGGGAATACCCATTTAAAAGAAACATTTTGTTTACGAATATCGTTGAAATCTCTTAAAAAATTCGGGTCTATGTACAGTGCTTCGTCCTTTGCTTTCACCGGGATAACTCTCTCGCCGGCGCGGTAACCGGTTACAGGCGCTTTTCTCGGATCTATCCACCCGGCAAGTCCGGATTTATTCAAAACACGCATGAGTATTTCTGAGAGCGTATCGTCGTTAAAACGACCGTCTTTTTCGGGCGTATTCACGATATCGGCGATCTGTTCAAGAGCGGTTTGACCTCTTGGGCCGGCGCCGGTCTCTGTTTGCGAAGGAATATTTGGTATAGAAAAGCGATCAACATCCATAGGCAGTACCGGTAATCCCCACACTCTCCCTGCTTCCAGCGGTTGAGCATCCGGGAATGACATCGCTGTCGCATAAGACATATCCGGAACACCGGAAGTCGGCGTCGCCAGATACTCATCATCATCATCATCCCAATTGTCAAACGTATCCGTTCCTTTGCCGTCGGCGAATTCTTTCTCGATCAGTTCTCGATAAGCGTTGTCGACATCTTGTCTGTTTTCCCAACCGTGTGGCCTATGTTGCACGAGAAACTTAATAAATCTCACATATTCATCATCATCTAACTCTTGTAAATCTCTCAAGTCCCCGGATTCGGCTCCGGATTCGAAAAATTTTCGATACTTTTTCTTGTCCTTAATTCCCGGACCGTCTAAGTACCTGGCCACCGCTTGATAAAATGTTATTTTCTCTTTGTCTACCAGTACCGAAATATCTATTTTAGGAGGCTCTATTGCTTTTAGAATGGGTTGAGTTGGTCCTAAGTTTTTTAGAATATCTTTTATGTTCTTTACGGGTTCTATTTTTATCAAAATGGGGGACTGTTCCTCTAGAACATTTTTTCCACTGTTCGCTGATAATTGTTTAACTTTTCGATCATGCATAAAAATCACCGCAGTATTCACGATCGCGTGTATAACCATATTGCTAATAAGAAGTACAGGGGTTGAGATCCCGAATGAACATAATAAACTCGTCCCCGCGGAAACCACCAGAGCCGGAAGGATAAATGAAGGGATTTTCTCTTTTCCCTGTAGTGCTTTTTCTCCAAACAGATTAAGAAGATGCAAAGTTGTAAATATGGCGCCTGCGGACAGAACCGTGCCGACGCCAAAATATACCGGCATGACCCAAAAGATCGCTTCTATGATCGGTGCCCCAAGGATCGCGTACATCTTAAATTCTCTATCAGTCAGAATTTTTCGTATCCATGGAGCGCCTAAGGTAGCGGTAGCCATGCTGGGCATATCGCTTCGTGTTGCCTGAACACCGAAAACCGGCGAAGTCAGATACTCCTCATCATCCCGATCGTCAACTGTATCCGCACCTTTGCCGTTGGCGTACTTTTCATCGAACAACTTGAAATAAGCTTTGTCGACTTCTTCTTTTTCTCTAAAATTATAGGGCATATTTTCTACGAGAAACTTAACAAATTGCTCATATTCGGCATCATTCAAATATTCCAAATCTTTTAATTTGAAGGATCTCATAAATCTCTTGTATCTGGGATTGTCCCAGGCTCGAACCGTGTTTAAATACTTTACCAATGCTTCGGCAAATATCCGGGTTTCTCTATTTAAGTTTATATAGCCAAAAATCTCGGGGGCGCCTACGAATTTTTCAATATCTGTTTCTCCGGGCCCCATTCTTTTTACAAGAACTTTTATTTTTTCCATTGGCGACATAGCTTTCTCTGAAGCGATCGCTATCTTGTTCACGATCATGTGTATGATGATATTACCCGTAAGAAAT
>JAQUNB010000043.1 GCA_028717825.1 Candidatus Omnitrophota bacterium | reverse complement strand
GAAAAGTAAATTATAGAAGCTTGGTATGCGCAGTTTGTCAAGCGGTCGTGGATTCCATTGAAGACGATGGGAAGAAGATCCTCGCGGCAAAAATGATCCCCCGAGATTTTACGAAGCAAAAAATCGAGGATTTTGATGATACTTTTTTATTTGGTATAAAGGAGCACATGCCCGCACGTCTTGAGAGCAACAAGACGGTTCTTATGGAATTGTACCTGAAAAATACCTCTTCGGCTAGAGGGCCGCAGGCAGCAAAAGAAGAAAAACCGTTGAAAACATTTACGACGGAACCATCCGAGTTGGATCTTCTTATTGATGGATTTGGTCGCGCGGGAGGATGCCTGATGTTCTATACGCGCGGAACGGATCCAGATGTTTATTCTCTTTTACAAGATATAGCCGGGCGTTTACATGAGGTCACGTATGGTTCTGACCATGGAAAATTCAAAAAACATATGGTTGTTTTAAAAATACTTGAACACTTGCCTGCGCGGTTGGCGATCGAGGTGCTTTCAGAATTATTTGCCGACCTTTTCCCCAAAGGGCACCTTGAAGTAAACGAAATTGTTAAAGAAAGTAAGTCAGGGAAGATCGATTTTTATATTAGCGCCGTATCCCTGTATATGCGTTTCCTTAACGATCTTGGGGAGAGCGACGAGCTCGCCAGTGTCATCGATAAATTAAAAATATTTGTGGCTACCGGGGACGCAGACACGGTTTTTGTCGCGGTTAAGATCCTGGGGGAAGCAGTACCATTTATTAATGATGATCCCGTGAAGCTGGATATTTTTGACAAGTTAGCAGATTTATTTGATCTTAGAAAATTTGCAGGGTCTGACAAAAGTTCTATAAATGGCGAGCTTTATAGATCAGGTCTCGAGAAAACATGTAATGCGATAGCCCTGTCGATCAACGGAACCAAGGCAAAAAAAGAATTATTTGAAAAATTGATCAATATAAGCAAAGAGAAGCGATCTATCCGAAAAATCGCAGTTATGCTAATGGGAGAGATGGCGCTTTCGTTAGATGATGACATGCTGAAAAAAAAGGCGATAAATGAGGTGTTTTTGGGGCTTTTATCCGCGAGAAAAAGCGCTTTAAGAGATATCGCGATACGGTCTTTTATCCAGATCACGGCATCTATTAAAGAGAACGCCTTGAAAGAAAACATATTAAATGATCTATTCTTTGCGTTACTTCCAAAGGATGCCAGTGTGTTCACCGAAAAGGTAAAATTACTGGATAGACATATCGGCAGAGATCCCGGGTTAGCTCTAATGGATTACAGAGAAAAATTCCATCGTTTATGGGAAAGGAACCCGGATCTTTATCTATCGATAGCAGATGCATTGGACAGGTCCGCGACGAGAGAGAGATTGTTTAATGAACTGGCGGAAATCTTGCCAAGCAAAGAAAGACTGGAAATAAAACTAGAATTAAGGCGTCTTGAGAAAGTTTCTTTGATAGAGGACGGATTGATAGTGGACCTATTCCTGTATGGGGTGTCTCTGGTTAATTTACCTTATGAAAGAATTGAGCTATTAAGAAGTGTGGTGAAAGTTGTCGATCCCGTAACGTGGAATACGGAAAAAGATCTTCAGTGGGGTGGTAAATATTTGACGGAAAAAGAAAGAGCCGCAAAAAAAATGTTCGATCTTATTAAGAAAAATGTTAGAAATGCAGCACGGAAAGAGGACAAAGAAGACAGAGAAATCCCAAAATCGGAACAAGTAGATTCCTACGGTGTGCAAACGATAGTTGAGGCATTGGAGCAACATAAAGGAGAGTTGGAAGCACTTTATCGCAAAAATCATGATGAGAGGATAAAAGCGCCCGGTGCAGGGGGTATGGATGAACTAAAATATATCAGCTCCGCGCTTGAAGAAGCCGCGAACGACGGCAGGTTGTTCGCTTTAACGTTAGAACAGATGTTCTGGCTCGACGAAAAAATGTCCGGCGAAGAATTAGCAAATTTAATAATGGAAAATTTATACTATCTTTCGGATACGTATACGACTTTTGACAAGTTAGTCAAAAAATTAGAAAATAAAGAAAACATGGTAGCGGTCATTAAAACGTTTCTTGTCATGAGAGACCAGTATAAGATGGTCAAGATGAAAGCTATCATTGAAGAAGCACTTGCCCAAAAAAAACAAAACCAAAATGAGGAAATACAAGAATGGGGAAGTGACAGCGCTCCGGAGAATGTTCCTCTTAAGGCGGCTTTTTTTAGTTGGGATGGAGTGGTGGCAGACAATGAAGTTTACAATATAGAGGCCTTAATGGAAAACCTGCCGGGATTTTTCAGCGGACCAAAAGAAGCGGCTATGGTTTATGCGGGAATGAACGGTTTGAATCGTGAAGATAAATGGGAAAAGCTGGTATTTTATGCCGGGGAAATAGGCAAAAAGCTGCCTTTTAAGGATGCAAATGAATTTTATGATGTATTCACTAAAACGGCACAACAAAAAATGAACGAAGTAAATAAGGAATTCCGTACGGTGAACGGGGTTACTAAAACCATAATGAGGCTCAAAGAAACAGGTGTAAAGGTCTATATCTTATCCGATGGAAGGGGAGATCTTTTGGCCCGGAAGATCGAGGAATTAGGGTTGAGCCAGATCATAGATGGCATGTGTAGCGGCCCGAGAAGCGATTATATTAAAACTGTTCTGGCGGAAAATAACTTTTCTTCGGACAATGCTGTAATGTTCGCGAACAGTGAACATGCTATATCTGACGCGAAAAATTGTGGAGTTATGGTTATAGGAAGAGGCAGAGACGATGCATCCGGCGCGGAACTCACAGAAGCCGGAGCTGTTTTTTATATAACAAGTTTTTATGACTTTAAATATGATCCTGTCAGATTTTGCATAGTTGAAGGGGATGATTCTTCGTTAGGAAAAGTATTTACGGATGAGAAAGAAGGCCTTTTGTTCCATGCGGGACGTGGCAAAAAGAACGGTGAAGGGCTGCAGTCGATGTATGTTTCTCTTGGTGCCGGCAGGGAGGCGGTAAGAAGCGGCAACAACGCAGGTCTGGAACTACTTGCACGTAAGGCGGCAGAAAGCCTTGTGGCAAAGAGTTCCATCAAAATGCAAGAAAAGACACAGGAGAGCTATTTTGAAAATATGGCCGATGAAGATGCATTCGATGCGGAAAATACAACTTCGTTATTTATGGACGTTTTAGCCGGAAAACTTAAAGAAGATCTAACGTATAGGATACAGTATGACGCGAAACAATTGTCGGTCGAGCAAGAAGCGATCGTCCACGCATATGTGAGTGTGTTGAGATCGGTTTGCGGAAACAGCAAAATAATCGAGAACCGTATTGAAGATGGGTCCGGTGCGGTTTTTTCCGTAACTTGTAAAGGGCCGGCGCATAACGGAAAAAGTGAGATTTTCGTAAGGCCGTCCGAAGGTGTAAGTATTGAAGATTGTTTACTGAAGATCGCAGGGATGATAAATCTCGCGGTTGCTTCGGCAAGTATAACGGAAGAAGAAATGGCAAAAGGAGAACGGGACGAAGACTACGGCCCTATTTTAGGGTTTATAAAAAGACAGAGGGAAGTGATAACCGGCGAAGAATTTGTATTTCCGGAAGACCCTGAAGGTCTTCGCGGGGCGCTGCAAAAAATAGTTTTAGATCTACCCGACTTCTATGTGATGTCGCGTGAAGAGATCAAAAAATATAACCTTATGGCAGCGGTGCGTATCGCGGCGTAGTGTTTTTTACGAAGAACGTATGTAGTATGTGGTATGTAGTACCGGGAACAACACGGCAACGGTGGGGTCAGGTCTCACGAAGTTGTCGACACCGAGAGGACTGACCCCACCGTTGTAGGAACGTATATGGTTGCGAGGTAACGAGACGATTTGAAGAACGTCTATGGTATATAGTGCCGATGATGACGATGGACGACAGACGAGGGACGAAGGTTGCATAATGTTACATAAGGTTAATTGAGGTTAATTCAGGTTGCCTTTATCGCGATACGTAACTTCTTGTAACATTAATTAACCTGAGTTAACCTCATGTAACGTGGGCCGTAGGCCGAGGGCCGTGAAACGGGCCATGAGCTAAGGGTGCAGGTTTAGCTTTGGTCCGAAACCCGGTTTAAGATTGAAAAATGGACAGGTTTAGCTTTAATTTGAAACCTGGTTTAAGCATATGAAGAAAGTTCTATTTAAAAGCATAACTGTTCTACTTCTCTTCGCGTTTGTCGCAGGGGATGTCCGGGCGGATTTGGCCGTGGATAATCTTGGGGCGCCGATAGTGAACGCCGATGATCCTCTCGTGCCGGATACGGCAAAAGTTGTGCGGGAGGAAATGGCCGAAGGTGTGAAACCGGGCGCTATCGGTAACGGCGCGCCGCTCGTCGGACTCCTAAGCGGCGAACTTCCGGAAAAGATCGAACTTGATGAGAAAAGCCGTTCCGCCATGATTGCCGACATAAGGGACGCGATAGACCTCGCTATTGAACTGCACATCAAAAACCGCGAAAAGATACCGCTAAAACATAAAAAACGGTCGGACCAAACATTAGCGAATCTTATAGACATCCAGAATGATCTTACAAAAAGGCTTTATCTTTATCATGGTGAAGTGGAGACCTCGGAGGATTATCTCCTAGCTTTTACTTTTCTGAAAGAATTCGGGGTTGATATAGAACTTTTTGGCCGGTTAAGATCGATTTCCACTAAACGTGCCGCACAGTATATTTATCATCTATGCGTTCCGGAACACCTGAGGATCATTGGTGACGGGACTCAAGTTGACAGAAAAGACCACCGCGTTGTTTATAACGAGATCCAGACGGCTGTGTTTGATAAGGATGAAGTTATAGCTTTAAAAAATGATCTGCGGGAATATATAAACCTTTTGCTAAAACGAAAAGCGATATTCGGAGAGCCTTCGGGCTATTTTGAAAAATATGTCCGGTTTATAACAGAGGGTATCGGCGGAGAAGAAAAAGAAACCGTCGAGGAAGCACTCACATTATTGTCCGATGAAGACGAAAACAAGAAGCTCTCGGGGTTGTGTATTCTTATCCCTATGCTCGAGTGCGATGACATTCTCAAAAAGATGTTTTATAAAGAGTTGGAGAGAGCGCAAAGAAAAGAAATACAACCTGCGAAAAAAATAGAATTTTTATGCAATTTGACCACTATAGCAATAAAGATGGGGGACAAAGAAAAGGCAACAAAGATATTTCGGGAAATTAAAGATACGGCGTTCCGTATGATAGCTTTGGATCTGGCAAAACTGGGAGGATTGTTTAGAGATGCCGAACAGGAAGCGCAGAAGATCATGGATGAGGCTGTAAAAAAAAATGTTCTGGATGAAATTGGAATGATAGAAGGACAATCGAAATGGGACATCGGGACAGACGAGGTAGATGAAAAAATAGCCGGAAAACAAAGGCCTCCGGCAGAGGAGAGGTCGGGCCCTTTTTTAGAGACTTGGTTATACGAGGGCGGATTGACCGAAGAAGAGGTGAGGTCGGCTGTTGAGTCTACAAAGATCTCGCTTTTTGTCGAGATCGCCGTGTATGAGATCGAAGCGGGTTTCTTAGATGACGCCGTAGAGACCGCCCAAAAAGTTTATCCCGATAGCATACAGGCGCAGATACAAATTCTTTGGGAAGCGGCGAGGTGTCTTTCTCTTGAAGGGGACAAGGAAACGGCAAAAAGAATATTTGAGAGAACACGCGAGATTTATTCAAAGGCCATCCAACTATGGAAATCGAAGGAGTTCTGTAACATAGCGGTTAAGCAGGCAGGGGCCGGATTATTCGATGAGGCGAAAGAGACCTGTAATAACATTGCGGATGACGCGATCAGGCGAGAGGCAGAGAAGGAAGTAAGTAAAAAAAGAGAGATGGTTTTAGCTAAACAGCGGGGAAGTCGTTCTTCTTCGGCTTCGGAAGATTTGGAAAAAACTAGGCAAGACGTTGCGCGTAAACTCTTAGACGGTAATAAGGAAGACATCGAAAAAAAAGTTTTACAATCGGAACGGAATTTTCTCTCGGAGATAACAACCGCACAGGAAAAAGCGGAATTAACAGCGGTCGTGGATGAAAGCAAAACCCCGGTAACGTTAAAAAGCGACTTGATCATTAAAGGTCTGGAGAAAATAAAGCCTGTTATACAAGCGAACCGGGCAAAATTAATGGCGCTTCCACTTAACGAACTGCCGTTCATTATAAGGAATCTGCTTAACAAAGGGTATGTACCGATAAAGCCGAGTGAGGAAAAGAATGTCGACAATACGGCCGGCACCGACAGAAAAACGATCACATATGATCAGGGAAATGTCGGCAAAGTCTGTGAATCTCTGGCAAGAGTGAAAAAACTGACTAAAATGGATGCGATCTTTGTAAAATTATTCTATAGAGATAAGAATAATAACGAAAGACGATATGAAAAAAGGCGATATACTTATCTCGATGATCGTGTGAGTCTTGCGCGTTTAGGCAGATTTATCATTATCGATAGTTCGGGAAGCATAGTTTTTACTCCGGAAGAGCTGTCTTCGCTCGAAGATTCCGGTGCCGAAATACTCTTTTCGGTCGATCTTTTTAATAGCAGCGAGAACACGGCCCAAATGGGTATATGGACCGATACCATGCTCGTGGCGTTGGATAATCTCGATCTAAAAGGTAAGCATGTTGTGGACCTTGCATCGGGAAGCGGAATATTGTCGGTTGCAGCGCTTAAGCACGGGGCGGCATCCGCGGACCTTGTTGAAAACGACAGGAAAACGCGAGAACACGCAGTCGAGCAATTCAAGTTAAACGGGATAGAAAGAGAGAAGTTCAGGATCTTTAACGGGGAAGCGGCAGACATAAAGAATGCCGAAGCTATAGCCAAACAAATTTTACAGGATCTGGGGGGAAAACAAGAACTGGTCATTTTTTCAAATCTGGGATATTGGGAAATATACAAAGTAAACAATAGTCACTCGATCGATATTGTTAGGCAAATTTTAAAGATCAGACCGGATATAAAGATAACGTTCGTGGGGGGCGGGTATAGCGGATATAGGTGGAAAAAACGGGATCTGGAAGACCCTATAAATGGAGATCTGGAAGCACTTAAGGAAATCGGGTTTACCGATTTTGAGTATTCTGACACGAAAACATTTGATGATATCAAGGCGCTGGTAGCGATCAGAGAAAATCCTTCACCTGTTGCTGAAAAAGATACGGAAGAAGAACGGGAAATACGATATCAAGCCGAGCTTTTTAAACATAATCTTATGCGTGTTCTGAAAGAACATCCGGACGAGATACATGTTGTCGGTATAGACAGCGATATCGGCGAGAATCAAAAGAACCAGCTGATTTATATAGACGCGGTACTACGGCAGTTAGAGGACGCTAAGGATGATAAAGGCGAAAGATTGTTCCCGAACCTAAAGGTAGTGAGGCGTAGCGGTAGCGAAAAGAGACTGCAGAACGAAATACAGCGCTTGATAGATCAAGAAAAAGTGAAAATGGAACATGTTTTTATGATAGTTCAGTGTGAAAATCTTGAAAGGGATAAGTTCCTTGAATTCGAACATAAAGCATGGATAACGGCCATTGAAGATGGATGGCCGACGATAGGCGACGAGGATGTATATTTGCCGATACTTGAATCGATCACCCTCATGGCGATGGCGGCGGGGGGAGCTGATACAGAAAATATCTTGCGTTTTTATAATACTATTGCCGATGACCCCTTTTATAAGAAGCCCGTGACTTTAGATGATCTACTGTTAATGTTGAAAGGTAAGGTCATTGTGCTTTTGCCGAAATCCGGCCGCGTGAAACTCGACGAACTTGGCGATAAAAATAAGCTGGTGATGACGGTATATCTGTCGTTGTAGCGCCGGTGTGAAATAGCTGCTAGTGGCGTGTATTGGACCACGTTACGAGGGACGAAGGACGTCGTGTCGATGGAGACGACGAGTTTAGTATGTGGTAGGTAGTCCCGGGAACAACACATTTCACGAGAACGAAGGACGACAGACGAGGGACGATCGTTCGCTGCGCGAACTAGGACGAGGGACGAAGGTTGCATAATGTTACATAAGGTTAATTGAGGTTAAATTAGATACCTTTCTCACGATGACGTGTAAATGGGGTTAGCGTGACATCTTGTAACATTAATTAACCTGAGTTAACTTCATATAACGTAGGCCGAG
>JAQUNB010000042.1 GCA_028717825.1 Candidatus Omnitrophota bacterium | reverse complement strand
GTTGTTGATAAGATCGCGCTTGCAAGTCAAGAGGAGAAAGTAAGGATAGGAGAAGCTTTTGCAAAAGATTCAAGATATAAGTTTGCAGCCGAGTGTTTGAAGGGGGCCATAAAAGCATCAGAATACTTTAAAACAAACAAAAATATTTTTGAAATTCCACAATTATCTCCCAAGGATCTAGTGGAAGAATCTTTAAAACTAAATAAAGAAGAAAAAAACACGGGAAGCAACAAGCTAGATTACAGACTAGGAGTGTTTAATTACAATATTGAAGACTATGATAAGGCTATTCTGTACTTTAATAAAGTTCTTAAAGATAACCCCAAAAGTTTAGATATAAAGTATAAACTTGCAAATATATTTTATAAAAAAGGTGAATTTGCTGCAGCGTATCGTCTTTTTAAAGAAATTTACGAAGCGACGTGAGTTAGCTTTTGATCCAGAATTCAGGTCACGAAGGAAGTAAAAATGTTTGGTAGCGCTAGGAAAAAAAGATTTGAACTGTATCTTATAGTGATCGATACTATATTGCTATGTGCGGCTTTTTATCTGGCAGCAATGATAAGGTTCGGTTTTGGAAAATCCTTCGAATATATAAGAATTAATACGGGTCCGTTGTCTGTAACGGTGATAATATTTTTATCATTATTTTATCTTGGTGGTCTTTATGAGGTCAGGAGGTTGAGTAACTATTTAAAAATAGCGATCTCTGTATGTATTACGGTTGTATTAAGCATGCTTTTGAGCTCATTTATTTTCTACGCAGACATTTCGTTTAAGGTCGGCAGGGGCGTATTTGCTATAAATTCTTTATTTATAATTATTTTTGTTACAGCCGCAAGATTCTTGTTCGTTTTGACCGCAAGCAAAAAAGTGTTTGATCAAAATGTTATTATTGTTGGGACGGGAGAAGCTGCAAAAGATGTTATAAACACTTTAAATAAGTGCCCAACTTCCTTATACAATGTTGTCGGAGTTATCAGAGAAGATAACCAAAAGATATCAGATAATCTTGTCTCTGGGCATAGAATTTTAGGAAAAATTAACGAGATCTCACGTATAGTGGAGGAAAATAAGATAAATATTATAATTCTCACAACTTTTGAGCCGGATAAAAAGAAAATTTTAGAAAACCTACGAATATGTAGATATCGTGGTACTGAAATAATTAACGTTATTTCGCTATATGAGGAGCTAGAGGGACAAATCCCTCTTAAATATGTTGATGATGAATGGTTGTTTGCTTCAAGCGTGAAATATCCGAATTTCCATGTAAAGAAGCTAAAAAGATTTATGGATATCATGGGGTCACTTCTAGGTTTAATCTTAACGTTGCCGGTATGTTTCATTGCTGCGATGCTAATTAAATTTGATTCAAAAGGCCCGATTTTTTATAAACAAAAGCGGGTTGGAAGGTTCGGGAAGGTTTTTAGGGTCATAAAGTTCCGATCCATGATTAACCGGGCCGAGAAAGGTACGGGAGGTCCCGTTTGGTCACAGGAAAAAGATCCTCGGATTACTTGGGTCGGCAGATGGCTCAGAAGATTAAGGATCGATGAGATCCCACAGCTTTTTAATATTCTGGTGGGAGACATGAGCCTGATCGGTCCGCGTCCGGAAAGGCCCGCTTTTGTAAGGGAACTGTCGGAAAAAATATCGTTTTATCCTGAAAGACTTTATGTTCAGCCGGGGCTTACCGGATGGGCACAAGTGAATTACCCGTATACCTCAAATATCGAGCAAGCGAAGATCAAATTACAATATGATCTATACTATATCAAGAATGTTTCATTTTTTCTTGATTGTTTAATATTGTTAAAAACCCTTAAAATAGCATTTTTAGGTAGGGGAAGATAACTAAAAAATCCTTAAATAGATATTTTACTCACCATCGCAATAGATTTCATTCAAACTAGTCTGCCAGCAAAACGCCAAATACGGACAATTTATTATACCAAGACTTATATTGACATATTATGACATGTTGTGATACATTGCTATGGCTGACATCTGCAGTACAATTTTAAATTTTTCTTACTACTAAATAAACGTTTATAACAAATGGGGTTATTGGATTATGAATGTAAATAAGAATGAGATTTATACCTTAGAAGAAGCACAAGCCATACTTAAAGTGAGCCGTTCGACCATTCTTCGCCTTATTAAAAAAGGTCTAATAAAAACAGCCAAAGTGGGGCGCCAATACAGGATACTAGGACAGGAGATACTGCATCTGGTATCTCCTGAATTAGAAAAAAAGGTTGGCGATATATATAGGAAGAGCAGAGAGTGGGTATATGACGGGATCGAGAAACCTAAATAAATAGGGATAAATAATAAAATTATGATCACTTTATTAAAAAAAACAAATAATGAAGAACCTAAAGCATCGGAAGTTCTTATTATTCGGCCTTCCCGTGGCTGGAGACATATTAATCTGAATGAGATATGGCGCTACAGGGAACTTCTGTACTTTTTAGCATGGAGGGATATAAAAGTACGTTATAAGCAAACTGTGCTTGGCGCAGCTTGGGCTATTATACAGCCTTTCTTTACTATGATCATTTTTAGTATATTTTTTGGAAAATTAGCAAAGATCCCTTCCGATGGGGTGCCGTATCCTATATTTGCTTATGCTGCGCTAGTCCCATGGACTTTTTTTGCCAACGGTCTCATGGAATCCACAAATAGCTTAGTTACAAGTGCTAATTTGATAAGGAAAATTTATTTTCCCAGATTAGTGTTACCTATCGCGGCGGTTATCTCGGGCATAGTAGATTTTATCCTTGCTTTTGTCGTTCTGTTAGGAATGATGCTGTTTTATGGGATCATGCCAACTGCAAATATTGTGTGGCTGCCGTTTTTACTGCTATTAGCGCTTACTGCTTCATTGGGCGTAGGTATGTGGCTCACTGCCATGAATGTCCAGTTTCGTGACGTACGCTATGTTGTTCCTTTTTTAGTGCAGGTTTGGCTTTTTGCCACGCCAATTGCATATCCAAGCAGCCTGCTTGTCGAACCTTGGAGAACATTTTATGGGCTAAATCCGATGGTAGGGGTTGTTGAAGGTTTTCGGTGGGCTCTTCTGGGAACGGATACGACCCCGGGAGGGGCTATTTTCGTTTCAACCTTTATGGCGATCATGCTTTTTGTAAGCGGCATGTTCTACTTTAGGCGTATGGAAAGAACTTTTGCGGATGTTGTGTAGACGTTAACTAACTAAAATTTTATGAATAATATTGCAATAAAAGTAAAAAATCTGAGTAAACAATATCGCATAGGCGAACAACAGACGAAGTATAGGACCATTAGAGAAACGCTTACTGATGCGGTGCAAGCTCCGTTTAGGCGGATAGGTAAAATATTACAAGGTCATGCCTATGGTGCGGCGGATATGGATGAAACTATTTGGGCGCTAAAGGATGTTTCATTCGAAGTAAAGCGGGGCGAAGTCGTAGGCATCATAGGGCGTAATGGGGCGGGAAAGAGCACGCTTCTCAAAATGCTTTCAAGGATCACCGAACCGACCGAAGGAATGGCCGAAATACACGGTCGTGTGGGATCTTTGCTCGAAGTCGGCACGGGATTCCATCCCGAATTAACCGGACGTGAGAATATATTCTTGAACGGGGCCATTCTGGGCATGAAGAAGAAGGAAATGGTACGGAAATTTGACGAAATGGTCTCTTTCGCCGAGATCGAAAAGTTTATCGATACACCGGTTAAATTTTATTCAAGCGGAATGTATGTGCGTTTGGCTTTTGCTGTCGCCGCGCACTTGGAGCCGGAAATTCTATTGGTGGATGAAGTGCTGGCGGTAGGAGACGCTGAATTCCAGAAGAAATGTTTAGGAAAAATGGGCGATGTGGCCAAAGGGGGCCGAACGGTCTTATTTGTAAGTCATAATATGCTTAGCCTTAAAAACCTTTGTAATAAAGGGGTGCTGTTACATTCAGGGCGCGTAGTTATGGAAAACAATATCGATGCGGTAATCAGTAAATATTTAGATAAGGATATTAAGCATGCAGGGGAAACATCATGGAGTTCTCCTGAGATAGCTCCCGGGGATGACCGAGTAAAGCTCAAGGCAGTTCGCGTTATTTCAGAAGGAAATGTAACAGGAGAAGTTGATATTTCTAAAGATTTTTGGATTGAAATTGATTATTGGAATTTGGAACCCAACAAACAACGCATGGTTTTCATACATATTCATAATTCAATGGGGATATGGATAATTTCTTCCGGCAATCTTGCTTCGCTTACGTTAAATAAGGATCCGTGGTCGTACCGTCCTTACCCTGAGGGGGTTTTTCGGACCGCTTGCAAGATCCCAGGTTGTTTATTAAACGATGGCCATTACAACATATCTGTGTATATAGCTGGTTCAGGCATGAGTAATGTAATTATTGCCAAAAAGGATGTCTTGTCGTTTTCGGTTCTAGATACGGGGTTAATGCGAGAAGAATATACCGGGGCTTGGCCTACGGTTATACGTCCTCGACTGGAATGGGGAACTGAACAGCTAAGTTCAAAGTAAATAGCATAAGCATATGTAAGGAGATTATGCATGAGTGTCTCGAATTTTGCAGATACGATCAAAAATCTGAAGAATTGTATAGATGATATGCTGTTAGAGCGTAATAAGCTGTCTAAAATAAAAGGAGATAAGTTTATTTCGCCTATATGGTCGGAGGTAGTGAGTGTTTTTTCGTATCTTATGAAGCTCGAAGCGGAGGATTTGAAAAATATTAGGTTCCATACGGGTCTTATAAACGGCGATTCTTGGAAGTATTGGCATCCATATCCCAAAATAGATCCTGAAGCGGAAGCGAAAAATATAGGGTATATTGAAGCCATCAAGGATATTCCCGAGGAATACTGGATAGGCGAACCGTCTTCTCCAAACATCCCCAGATCTTTAGGCGTTGATTATAAGGGGCATGTAATTAACGATAATATAGTTAGATTTCAAAAATGCATATCCGATTTATATCGTATTAAAGCTTTTCAGTCGATCGCTAACTCGAAAAAGAAACAATTAGTAATCGAAATTGGCGGGGGGTATGGTGGTCTGATCCATCACATAAGTTCCATTGTCGGAGATAAAGCAACTTGTGTTCTTGTGGATCTGCCTGAGATGCTTCTTTTTCAAGGGGCCTATTTAGCGGTAAACAACCCTGATAAAACGTTATATGTATATGACCATAAGTTTACGCCCGAATTTGTTAATAAAGAGATGTTTAATTATGATTTCATTCTTATCCCGAATTTCGCATTAGACAAGCTATGCGCGGTTAAAGAAGTCAGCTTGATGATCAACATGCAATCCTTCCAAGAAATGACAGAGAACCAGGTCAGGGCATATCTTGATTTTGCAGGTGATAGAGTCACGCATTGTTTATATAGTGATAACATGGATAAACATCCATATAATGAAACCGGTTTAAGATCTGTAACAAATATATTGCAGGAGTATTTCGATCTATATCCGTCGCCTCGATTTTATGAGACTTTTTATAAGGGGTGCGATCCCTTGAGATACGACTGTTATAAACGGTATTTTGCTTTTTCGAAGAAGAAAAAAAGGCCTCTTGCGGAAACACAATTGCCGGAATTATCTTCGCGACGCAAAATGTCTCTTAAAAGTAGACTGATAAAAAAGATTATTCCAAAGTCCATCTTAAAAGCGCTAATAGCTTGGGCGTCAAAATGACCGAAAGGGAAGGGAAGAAGGGGGAAAATGAATCGTATAAATAAGGTTCTTATCACGGGTATAACCGGTTTTGTAGGAAGCCATTTGGCGGAATATATTCTGGAAAACTATCCCAAAGTAGAAATAGTCGGTTTAATAAGGTGGAGGGCTCCTAAGGACAATATTGTACACATTATTGATAAGATAAGATTGAAATATGGTGATTTAGTAGATGCAGAATCGATACGAAATGCTCTTAATGAAGAGAAGCCCGATGTGATCTTCCATCTTGCGGCACAGTCGTATGTTGATTTTAGTTTCAATGCTCCGAGGGCAACGCTTGATGCGAATGTTATCGGTACGTGCAATCTTTTGGAAGTAGTAAAAGGATTAAAGATCGAAAAGAAATATGATCCGATAATACATATATGCAGTTCATCGGAGGTCTATGGACAGGTTAAGGAAAATGAAGTCCCAATAACAGAATTAAACTCTTTTCGTCCGGCTTCGCCTTATGCGGTCAGTAAGGTTGGGGAAGACATGTTGGCGTTTCAATACTGGGTTTCATGGGGGATAAAGACGATACGGACACGTATGTTCACGCATACCGGACCCAGAAGGGGCGAGGTCTTTGCTCTGTCGAATTTCGCGAAACAAATAGCAGCAATAGAAGCCGGACGGCAGAAACCGGTGATAAAAGTCGGCAATCTCAATAGTGTGCGTACTTTTTCGGATGTCCGGGACGCAGTAAAGGCATATTGGCTTTTAGTCACGAAATGCGAGCCCGGAGAAGTTTATAACATCGGCGGGGAAGAAACCATGACGATAGGCGAGATGCTGGATAAGCTTCTAAAATTATCAAAAGTAAAAAATATTTCAGTTGAGGTTGACCCGTCAAGGTTGAGGCCGTCCGATGTTACTTTACAAATACCCTGTATAGATAAGTTCAAAAAAGCTACGGGGTGGAAACCAGAGATAAAATTTGAGCAAACCTTAAAGGACACCTTAGATTATTGGCGGAAGTATTACGGGAGCCTGTAAGAAATAATACGGGGAACAGGGTGCGATCATGTATCTTGAAGATAAAACAGTATTTTTGGCCGGAGCAACCGGTATGGCTGGCTCAGCTATCCTGAAGCGCATTCTTGATCATTATCCAGATACGCGTATAAAGGCACTTTATCATCATACGGAACCGTTTATTACGGACAAGAGGATCACTTATGTACATGGTGATCTAAGATCCGAGGGTGATCTGGGAAAAATGATGTCTGGTTGTGATTGCGCCATTATGGCTGCGGCAAGTACCGGAGGAGTAGGGCAGAGCGGCAAGGAGCCATGGAAACAGGTTAACAATAATCTTATAATGAACGCTCGAATGTTGGAAGCATTCCATTTTGCAGGGGTAAAACGTGTTATTTATATCGGTTCAGCGACTTTATATCAGGATTCCGATAAACCGATAAAAGAAAACGATCTCGATCTGGGCAAAGATCCTAACCCGTCATATATGGGGGTAGGGTGGGTTTCGCGATATCTAGAAAAACTATGTAAATTTTGGCACGATCAGACCGGTATGGAGGTTATTTTAGTAAGAGCATCAAATATTTTTGGCCCTTACGCTAAATTTGATCCGCAGAATTCTAACTTTATACCCGCTATAGTGAGAAAAGCGGTCGACAAAATAGATCCTTTTGAGGTATGGGGTAGCCCCAATGTTGTAAGGGATGTTATATATTCGGAAGATTTTGCCAGAGCTATCGTGAAGATGGCGGATAACAGCAATATCAAATATGAAGTTTTTAATTTAGGGTCCGGACAAGAAACCTCGGTTAAAGATATAGTAGATTGGGCATTAAAATACTCCGGACACGAACCGTCATCGATCAACTATGATAAAGGGGCGCCTACCACCATTAAATATAGGGTATTGGATTGTTCAAAGATCCGAAAAATGTTGGGGTGGCAACCGGAATATTCGGTTGAAGAAGCTGTAAAGCAGACCGTTGAATGGTGGAAAGAGAATAAGGAATGGTGGAAAAAATGAAAACAGAGAAACATGACGCAATTATTTTATCAAGTGCGGACGAAAAGGATGTACTGAAAAAGTTTACTCAAAAAGTAAAGTCATGTCCCTTGCCCGATGATGAGATCTTACCTAATCTGGGGCTCTTCTTAACGTCAAAGAATTTATCGCGCACGCTTTTCTTTTATGAGATCTACAAGATGATATTACAGACCCACGGTGTGGTCATGGAGTTCGGTGTCAGATGGGGGCAGACATTATCACTGATGTCGGCGCTAAGGGGCATCTTCGAGCCTTTTAATAGGCATCGTAAAATAGTAGGGTTCGATACTTTTGAGGGGTTCAAGGGGATAAGCGAAACGGACGGCAACCGCTGCCGGTGTGCAGACGGGTCTTTTTCGGTCCCGGAAGGATATGAAGCTTATCTCAATGAAATATTAAGTATGCAGGAAGCACTGAATCCAATGTCTCACTTAAAAAGGTATGAACTTGTAAAAGGCGATGCGGTACAAACAATCCCGGATTATTTCATAAAAC
>JAQUNB010000041.1 GCA_028717825.1 Candidatus Omnitrophota bacterium | reverse complement strand
CATACCGGTGATTCTATAACCGTGGCACCGGCTCAAACGCTTACTGATAGGGAATATCAAAATATGCGAGATGCCGCTATCGCTATTATCAGGGAAATAGGGGTTGAGACAGGCGGATCAAATATACAGTTCGCGGTCGACCCGAAGACGGGGAGAATGGTAGTTATTGAGATGAACCCGCGTGTTTCAAGAAGCTCGGCTCTTGCCAGTAAAGCGACGGGGTTCCCGATAGCTAAGATCGCCGCGAAGCTCGCTGTAGGCTATACGCTTGACGAAATAAGGAACGATATAACAAAAGAAACGCCCGCGTCGTTCGAGCCCACGATCGATTATTGTGTTGTAAAAATACCGCGTTTTACTTTCGAGAAATTTCCAGAAGCTCAGGATATTCTGGGTATTTCGATGAAGTCCGTCGGCGAGACAATGGCGATAGGCAGGACCTTTAAAGAGGCTCTGCAAAAAGGGTTACGGGGGCTTGAAATAAAACATACAGGGCTGGATAACAAGATCGACTACAGGAAGATCCCCGACGAAAAGATCGTAAAAAGACTTTCGGAACCGAATGCGTCGAGGATCTTTTACATAAAATATGCTCTCCAAAAGGGATATACGTCAGAACAAATTGTGGAACTTACCAAAATAGATCCATGGTTCATCGAAAATATAAAAGATATAGTGGGGCTGGAAAAAGAAATAGCCGGTTTTAGGGGGAAGAATGCTCTAAAAGCTTCACGGGGTATTCCGCGGGACCTGTTGCTCAAAGCGAAACAATATGGGTTTGGGGATAAGCAGATCGCGGACCTAATCGGGAGCGACGAAGTTTCAGTGAGAAAATATCGGAAAAGATCAGGCATGGAAGCGACCTTTAAACTTGTTGATACCTGCGCGGCTGAATTCGAGGCGTATACGCCGTATTATTATTCCACATATGAGACCGAAGACGAGACACGCCTTTCAAAAAAGAAAAAAATAATGATACTTGGCGGCGGTCCGAACAGGATCGGACAGGGGATAGAATTTGATTATTGCTGTTGCCACGCGTCGTTTGCGCTTAAACAATTAGGCTACGAAACGATAATGGTCAATTCAAACCCTGAAACGGTATCGACCGATTATGACACATCCGATAAACTATATTTTGAACCGCTTACTTTCGAAGATGTGATGAATATTATCGATAAGGAAAAACCGAATGGAATAATAGTCCAATTCGGCGGACAGACCCCGCTTAACCTCGCGGAAAAACTTGAAAAGGCAGGCGCTCCTATTATCGGAACGAGTGTTAAGTCCATACATTGCGCGGAAGACAGGAAACTTTTCGCGAAACTATTGAAAAAACTTAATATAAATCAACCTGCGAACGGTTCAGCTATGTCCAATAAAGAAGCCTCAAGGATCGCAGGGAAGATAGGATATCCCGTTCTTGTGCGTCCTTCTTTCGTTCTTGGCGGAAGGGCAATGGGGATAGTGTATGACGAGGGGGCGCTGAATAGTTTTATTGACGAGGCTAGAGAGGCATCTCCGGACCATCCGATCCTTATAGATAAATTCCTTGAGGACGCGGTTGAGGTTGATGTTGATGCCATTTCTGACGGTACAAATACGATCATAGGCGGGATCATGGAGCACATCGAGGAAGCGGGCGTGCATTCCGGAGATTCGGCCTGTGTCCTGCCGCCGCATACATTGAGCGACGAGATCATAGAGGCGATCAAAAAAGATACTTACGCGATATCCAAAGAGCTGAAAGTAAAAGGCCTCTTAAATATACAGTTCGCCGTCAAGGGCGATACGATTTATGTGCTGGAAGTTAATCCACGTGCTTCGAGGACGGTGCCTTTTGTTAGCAAAGCTACGGGAGTTCCCTTGGCCAAAAAGGCAGCGGCAATAATGACAGGGAAAAATTTAAAACAGATAGGGCTTACAAAAGAAAAGCAAATTAACCATATAGCGGTCAAGGAATCAGTTCTTCCTTTCTCGAGGTTTTCAGGCGTTGATATACTTTTAGGGCCGGAGATGAAGTCTACCGGTGAGGTAATGGGGATAGATACGACTTTCGGAAGGGCTTTTTACAAAGCGCAGATCGCCGCGGGACAAGATCTGCCTTTCGCGGGGAAAGTTTTTATAAGCGTAAAAAGCGACGATAAGCGCGACATAGTTTTTATCGCGAAAAGGCTGGCCGATCTTGGTTTTGAGATCATTGCGACGAAGGGGACCCAAAAAGCGCTCGTATCGAATAACATAAAAGCGGAACTGGTCGGCAAATTAAGCGAAGGCGACAAAAGGGTAGTTGATCTGATAAAAAATAATGAGCTGAAACTCATTATAAATACGCCGTCCGGGTCACGCGGCCAATCTGACATGAAACAGATAAGGGGGTTGGCTGTCACACACGGTGTCCCTTGTATAACAACGCTTCAGGGTGCTCAGGCCGCCGTGAATGGCATAGAGGCTGTGACTAAGCGAGAGTTGAGTGTCAGATCCTTACAAGATTATCTGGGAAAAACCGGGTAAAAAGTGTATCGCCTGCTTAAAAAGGCGAAAGGGAAAACATGACTAAATATATTTTTGTTACAGGTGGTGTTATATCGAGTTTAGGAAAAGGTATCGCTTCCGCTTCGATCGGGAAACTTTTGGAAACGAGGGGCCTTAAAGTCTCGATCATAAAGTGCGATCCATATATAAACGTCGACCCCGGTACGATGAACCCTTTCCAACATGGCGAAGTATATGTTACTGACGACGGCGCGGAAACGGACCTGGATCTTGGGCATTATGAACGGTTTACAAACGCGGTGTTCGGCAGGGACAATAACATAACGACCGGGAAGGTCTATTATTCCGTAATAAACAAAGAAAGAAAAGGGGAATATCTAGGTAATACCGTTCAAGTAATACCGCATATCACCGATGAGATAAAAAAAGGCATACGCAATGCCGCGAAAACCAAAAATGTTGATGTGCTCATCGTTGAGATAGGCGGAACCGTTGGCGACATTGAGGGGCTGCCGTTCCTCGAGGCTATCCGCCAATTTTCGATCGAAGAAAACAAAGATAACGTCCTTTTCATCCATCTGACACTTATCCCGTACATCAGAAGCGCGGAAGAATTGAAGACCAAACCGACCCAGCACAGCGTCGGGAAACTGAGGGAGATCGGTATCCAAGCGGATATCCTCTTGTGCCGTTCCGAGAAGGCTATCAGTCGGTCTGCCGTTGAGAAGATCGCTTTATTTTGCAACGTCCGTAAAGAGAATGTCATCCAAGCGCTTGACGTGGAGACGGTTTATGAGATCCCGATAGTCTATGCAAAACAAAAGCTTGATGAAATTATAATCAAAAAACTTAAGCTCAAGACAAAAAAAAATAGATGTTTAGATGAATGGGAAAATTTAGTCGTGAAAAGGATCAAACATCCTCTCCACCATGTAAAAATAGCGGTTGTCGGTAAATATATAACGCTGCAGGACGCTTATAAATCAATATACGAAGCGCTCCTCCACGTCGGGATAGAGAACAACGCAAAGGTGGAGATAATAAAGATAGACTCTGAGAAGATATCTTCCCCGGGCGGTGAAAAATTACTCAAAGATGTTAAAGGGATACTCGTTCCCGGCGGATTCGGTTATCGGGGAATAGAAGGCAAGATCAAAGCGATAAAATACGCGCGGGAAAATAAAATACCGTTTTTTGGTATCTGTCTTGGAATGCAAACAGCGGTGATGGAGTTTGCCCGGAATGTATGCGGGCTTGCAAAAGCGAATTCTACGGAATTTAACGTAAAAACGCCGCATCCCGTTATAAGCCTTCTTGAGGAACAGAAAGGTGTTAGACAAAAAGGCGGGACGATGCGTCTTGGGGCGTTTTTGTGCAGACTTAAAAAAGGATCAAAAAGCTCTGCGGCCTATAAAAAACATGAAGTTCATGAAAGACACAGACACAGATATGAATTTAACAATAGATACGAAAAGATCATGCGAAAAAAAGGTATGATCTTTGCCGGCGTGCACCCAAAAGGAAGGCTGGTCGAGATTGTCGAACTAAAAGATCATCCGTGGTTCGTGGCGTGCCAGTTCCATCCCGAGTTCAAATCTAAACCCGATAAGGCGCATCCGCTATTCAGGGATTTTGTGAGCGCCGCATTAAAAAACTGAAAAATATTAAAAAGTTATAGATTTTTGTTGAATTTATCAGTCAAATTCTTTAATATTAGTGTATGTTTTGTATGTATTTGCCATGAAGTAGGCAATTTGTAGATAATAAGGGAGGAAAAGGATGACAAGGTTTATAGCGTTGTTTTTATTTTTAGCTGTAGCACTTACGGGATGTGGAACGGTCAGCAATCGTGCGCTCAATGATCGTATAACGTCAATAGATCAAAGGGTTTCTGATCTCGAAAAAAAGCAGGCAACGGAAGCTGTCATGGGTAACCAAGGTGCCGTTACTTATGTTACTCCCGCGGCGGACGTTGCTCAAAACCAGAGAAGTACCGAAAGTACCTCAACCTATAGCGATAAAGTGAAAATGACCGCGGAAGATATTCAGATCGCTCTAAAAAATGCAGGATACTACAACGGGGCGATAGACGGCAAACTGGGGAACAGATCTCGGCAGGCCATTAAGAAATTCCAAGCCGACAACAACATAACGGCTGATGGTATAGCCGGCGCACAAACTAAAAAACTCTTGAAGGCATACCTTACGAAATAATATTTTTTTGCAACTAAGTAATTTAAGATCAGGGATAGTCCATAGGTAAGTATATGGACTATCCCTATTTTTTTCTATTAGGGTATGCTATACTGAAAGTGTAGTAATTTTGACAAGGAAAATCATATGGATATAACGTCACTGGCTCTTGCGTTCGTAGCCGGAATAGCATCTTTTCTCTCCCCGTGTGTGCTGCCTCTTGTTCCGGGATATATTTCCTTTCTTTCCGGTGTTTCTCTCGACGAACTCCGAAAAGGCCCGGAAGATAGATCCGGTATAATAAAGAGCTCAGGGCTGATCTCGATAGCCTTTGTTCTGGGTTTTACTCTTGTTTTTATATCGCTCGGCGCCTCGGCCTCATTTTTGGGAAAGGTCCTTTCGAAATATTTTATAATATTCACGAAGCTCGCCGGTATATTGATCGTGGTATTTGGCCTGCATTTAATGGGTATATTTGAACTTAAGTGGCTGAATTATCAGAAGAGTTTGCAGATCAAAAAATATAAGCCGAATTTTTTCGGTGCGCTGGTTGTTGGCATGGCGTTCGGTTTTGGGTGGACGCCTTGTGTTGGGCCGGTTCTGGCAGGGATACTCGCTTTGGCCGCTACTAGAGATACGCTCCTTGAAGGTGTGTTTCTACTTACAGCATATTCCGCGGGAATAGGCGTACCCTTTATTATAACGGGGTTCGCAATAGGTATTTTTATGAAGTTCTTCGAAAAATACAAGAAATTCATAAGGATCGGAGAGATATTCGCGGGAGTATTTTTGGTACTTATAGGTGTCCTGATATTTTTCAACAACATGGATTTTTTGTTAAAATTCATTCCGGACAGATTTAACGGATTTTCAAGATGAAAGGGGTGTGCAAATGAAAGTCAATAAATTCATAGTATTTACGGTTAGCGTTATGTTGTTCTTAGGCTGTGCCCTTGTTTCGTGCCAAGGGCAGATCTCGTCGGAAAAAAAGGGAAAAATATCAGCCCCCGATTTTACTCTTGATGATCTCTACGGGCAGGAATTCAAACTTTCCTATACTAAGGGCAAAGTGGTGATCATTGATTTTTGGGCGACTTGGTGCCCGCCGTGCAAAATGGAAATACCGCACCTCAATTCGCTTTATAAGCAATACGCCAAAAGCGGGCTCGAGGTAATAGGGATAGCGCTTGATGACGGCGGCGCCGGTGTAGTAAGGCCGTTCGCCGAGGAAAACAAGATAGAATATACTATTTTGATGGGTGACAGAAAAGTCGAGGCAGCATACGGCGGGATAAGAGGGATCCCGACGATCTTTATAATCGACAGGGAAGGTCGTATCGTTGAGAAATTTGTCGGCTACAGAGAAAGGAACGTGCTGGAGAACGTGATCAAAAAACTTATATAATGTGTATTGGTTTGATCTCGACCGGGGCAGCATGATGGCGCTGCCCCGTTTTTTCACTTGACAAATGATACAATTATGGTATCCTTATTTGAGAGTAGTTTTATGAAAGGGGAGTAAAATGGAAGGCAAAAAATGTAAAGTTGAGATCTTCTCCAGAGTAACGGGATTTTTTAGGCCGGTGCAAACATGGAATAAGGGGAAGGTTGAGGAGTATAATGAGAGAAGAAAATATAGGATGGAAAGCGTTCGTAAAAAGATAAAAGCGAGCTAAAGAGTAAGTAGTAAACAAAAGAAGGGAGGCTGTTATGGATGTTACTGTAAGATATATGCTTCGTCCTGTAGCCCATTGTAAAGAAGGGTGCAGTATCCTGTCCGGGACAAGACGATAAACTGTCCGAAGACTGCCATGGATGGCGTTCTTTATGTAGGGAGCAGGCATGAGCTGTTCCCTACATTTCTTCAGAATTAAGTTATAGAAACAGCCTAACTTTTGAGATACAATAATCGATGGCACGACATATTTTATATGTGTTTTGTCTGGGCACCAGAGGAAAAATAGGTTTTTAAGGAGGCATTATGACAAAGTTTAGATGTACGGTTTGCGGATACATTTATGATCCGGCAAAAAACAATAACGTTCCTTTCTCTGACCTTCCGGAAGACTGGGTATGCCCTGAATGCGGGGTTGGAAAAGATCAATTTGAGCCGGAGCTGAGCTAAACCAGCCTAATAAAATGAGAAAAATCGAAATAAAAAAAGGCATATACTGGGTAGGCGGGATAGACTGGAACTTAAGGAGTTTTCATGGTTATCTTACTCCGAAAGGCTCGAGCTACAATGCCTATTTAGTCGTAGACGAGAAGATCGTGCTTGTAGATACCGTTAAACATTATCTCTTTGATGAAATGTACGGACGGATAGCTTCTCTGATCGATCCCGCGAAAATAGATTATATAATTTGTAATCATGTCGAAATGGATCATTCCGGGAGCCTGCCCGATCTCCTAAAAATATGTAAGAAAGCCGAAATAATCGCCTCCCAGAACGGAGAAAAAGGTCTCCTGATGCATTATGATCTAGACCGGCCTGTTCACATAGTTAATACAGGCGATACCGTCAAAATCGGGAAAAGGTCGCTAGCGTTCGTCACTATGCCTATGGTCCATTGGCCCGATTCGATGGCAACTTATATCCCGGAGGAAAAACTGCTCCTTCCTAACGATGCTTTTGGCCAACATATAGCTTCGTGTGAACGGTTCGATGACGAGTGCGAATGGGCCATCATACAGAGAGAAGCGGCAAAATATTACGCGAACATCGTTTTGCCTTATGGTGCCCAAGTTAGGAAGGCTTTGGAGGCCGTATCGAATTTGGATGTCGAAATGATCGCCCCGAGCCACGGACTTATCTGGAGGACACACGTAAAAGATATAGTTCGTTCTTACAGAGAATGGGCAGAGGGAAGACAAGCGAATAAGGCCGTGATCGCATACGACACCATGTGGGGATCCACCGAAAAAATTGCTAAAGCGATATATGATGTGTTTGAGAAAAAAGGCATGAGTGCTAGTTTATTGAATTTAAGCGGCACGCATATTTCGGACGTTATGACCGAAGTTCTGGAAGCGAAATATATATGTGTAGGATCACCGACGCTGAATAACGGAATGCTGCCGACGGTTGCCGCCTTTTTGACTTATATGAAAGGGCTCTCGCCTAGAAATAAGACCGGGTTGGCTTTTGGTTCATACGGATGGGGAGGGCAAAGCGTGGATCAAATAGAAAATATTTTAAAAGAAACCGGGTTTACCCTATTCGAGAAAATAAAAGCTCAATATATACCGAAAGAAAACATCATTTCTGAAATTTTTGAAAAGTTGGAAAGGAGCTTATTATGACAAAACTAAGAGAGCTGTATCATTGCGAGATCTGTGGCAACGTGGTCGAGGTTGCCCATGAGGGCGCTCCGGCGCTTGTATGTTGCGGACAGCCCATGACCAAACTGGAAGCAAAAACCCAAGACGCCGGCAAAGAAAAACATGTGCCTGTTGTTGAGGAAACAAAAAATGGTGTGAAAGTAAAAGTTGGCAGTATCGATCACCCCATGGAAGAGAAGCATTATATAAAGTTCATTGAGATACTGATGCAAAATAAAGTAGTGCGTGCCGAACTAAAACCACTGCAAAGACCGGAAGCCGAATTTTGTGTCAAAAAAT